>CACXDR010000161.1 GCA_902766415.1 uncultured Lachnospiraceae bacterium | reverse complement strand
CTCTGCAGGCTGGCAGGACTGAAGGAATGCGGCCTCTGCTGTGAGATCATGCGGGACGACGGGACGATGATGCGCACCACCGAGCTTCTTCAGCTTGCAGAAAGGTTCGGGATCAAAGCCATCAGCATCGCCGCGCTGCAGGAGTACCGGAAGGCGCATGACCGCCTGGTCGACTGCGAGGCAGTCGTGAAGATGCCCACGAAATACGGGGAGTTCCGGGCGTACGGTTATGTGAACCGGCTGAACGGCGAGCATCATGTCGCGCTTGTGAAGGGGGATATCGGCGACGGGAGGAATATCCTGTGCCGCGTCCATTCCGAGTGCCTGACCGGCGATACCTTCGGCTCGCTCCGGTGCGACTGCGGGCAGCAGTTCGCGGCAGCGATGGACAGCATCGAGGCGGAAGGCCGCGGCATCCTTCTCTATATGAGACAGGAAGGCAGGGGCATCGGCCTCATCAACAAGCTGAAGGCCTACGAGCTCCAGGAGAAGGGGATGGATACGGTCGAGGCAAACCTGGCGCTTGGATTCCGCGAGGATCAGCGCGAGTATTATATCGGCGCGCAGATCCTGCGGGACCTTGGGGTGAAATCCATGCGTCTTCTTACAAACAATCCGCATAAGGTCTATGAACTTGAAGAGTTCGGGATCGAGATCAGCGAACGTGTCCCGATCCAGATGGACGCGACGAAGTATGACATCCGGTATCTCCGCACCAAGCAGGACCGCATGGGACATTATCTGAATTACAGGTAAAGACCGGAAAAGAACAAAGGACAGGAAAACCAGATACAAAACCAGAAACAAAATCAGGAGGGAACGTCATGAATACATTTGAAGGGTACCAGGTAGGAGAAGATATCAGGATCGGCATCGTTGTCGCGCGGTTCAATGAGTTTATCACGTCGAAGCTTCTCGGCGGCGCGCTGGACGCGCTGAAACGCCATAACGTCAGCGACGACAGCATCGACGTCGCGTGGGTCCCGGGCGCGTTTGAGATCCCGCTGATCGCGCAGACCATGGTGAAGACCGGGAAGTACGACGCGGTCATCGCGCTCGGCGCGGTCATCCGCGGCAGCACGAGCCACTATGACTATGTGTGCAGCGAGGTCTCCAAGGGGATCGCGAACGTCTCGCTGAACGCGGACATCCCGGTCATGTTCGGGGTCCTGACCACCGAGAACATCGAGCAGGCGATCGAGCGCGCGGGCTCCAAGGCGGGCAATAAGGGCAGCGAATGCGCGGTCGGCGCGATCGAAATGGTGAATCTGATCCGCGCCATCAAGGCCTGACATGCGGACGGTCGTCTTCGATTATGACGGGACCCTGCACGAGACCCTGAGGATCTATGCCCCGGCGTTCCGCGAAAACTATGCGTACATGGTCTCCGCTGGACTTCTGCCGGCGCGGGAGATCACGGACGGTGAGATCGCCTCATGGCTCGGTTACAGCGCCGGCGATATGTGGCGGGAGTTCGCCCCGGGGCTTACGTCGGAACAGGCGCTTGCCGCGGGCAGGCGCGTGCAGGAGGGCATGCAGCGCCGGATCCGGGACGGCACAGCAAGGCTTTATCCGGAGGTGCCGGAGATGATGGACCGGCTGAAAGGCGAGGGGTACCGGCTCGTGTTCCTCTCGAACTGCAAGACTGTCTATCTTGAGGCGCACAGAAAGCGTTTTCCGCTGGACCGGTGGTTCGACGCGTACTACTGGGCAGAGGCGGAGGGCTGGCGCCCGAAGGAAGAGATCTTAAGGAAGATCATACTGGAGGTCGTCAGTCCGGGCCTTGAAGAAAAAAACGCTGCCGCTTCATTTCGGGAAGCGGCAGCGGGATTTGCCATGGTCGGCGACCGCTTTCATGATATGCAGGCGGCAGCTGTGAACGGCATCCCGGCGATCGGGTGCGCTTATGGCTACGGAACCCCGCAGGAGTTCCGTACCGCGGCATATGTGGCAGAATCCCCGGCGGAGATCCCGGATCTTCTCCGGAAGGTGTTTTCACGGACGGGGCAGTCTTAAGGAAACCCTCAGTAGTGGACTACGTTTTCCGCCGCGCGGATCCGCGCGATCACCGGCGCGGCCTCCGGGCTTTCAAAAAACCGGCGCGTGGACTCAGGGACCAGGGCGGCAAGCTTCTGCATGTCGCCTTTTTTTATTACGCTTCGGACGTCCGAGGCGCTGACCGGCACTCCCTCGACCTCGAACCGCGGGATGATATCGACGCCGATGCCTGCCTTCGGGAGCTCCTCCCGCATGATCCGGTTGTAAATGCCGGTCACAAGGCTCTTCGGCTCCTCGCCGACGGCGCGGCTGGTGATACCGGTCGCGGCGGCGATCCTGGTGAAGATCTCGAGATCAAGGCGCGCGTGGCTTTCGATGACGGCTGACCCGTCCTTCTGGAAATAGCTCGGAAAAGTGGCGGCGGAGATGATGTAGGGACCGCTGTCATGGAAGACGAGGTTTTTGAGGTGCGCCGTTCCTTCCAGGATGAGCCGCCGCCGCACGGGGAAGGGGACCAGGCTCGCCTCTTCACTGACCATGAAAATATGGACGACCGCATGCTTCGCGGCCTCCGTCTCCACCAGATGCAGGTGGCCGCGCGTGAAGGGGTTCGCGTTCATGACGACGGCAGCGGCGTCCTTTCCGGCGGCATCCTCCGCGCCGGCGACCCCGGAGCCCGCCGTTTCCCTCTTCAGGCGTTCCAAGTACCGCTGGAAGCCGTCTCTCCGGTTTTCCATAAAGACCACCTGGTCCTCGATCCGCACGATCCGGCTGAAGCCAAGGTCCTTAAAGAACTTTTCGGAATCGCATTTCGTGTAGACAAACAGATGCGTGTTCCCGCGGGAGAACTGGACGTCCATGAGATGGGTGATAATCTGCGCGAGCAGGCCTTCGCCCTGGTGTTCCCGGCTGACCGCCATGCAGCGAAGCGTATTGCCGAAGCAGCTGCCTGTGCCGATGAGCTCGTAATCATCGTTGAAAAGTCCGCAGATATAGTCGAGATTTCCGTCCCGGCGGATCCCTTCCGCGGCGAGGAGCCGGTCTACCTGGGCAATGCCGGTACGATCGGTCTTTCTGATCTCAGAGATGAAATAATCTGACATTACGCTCCTTTCAGGCAGAAATAGACGAAGAAGGTAAGCGCGAGGAGGTCTGCACTGCCTCCGGGGCTGATATTCCGGGCGATGAATTCTCTGTCAAGCTCCTCCGCGAACGCAAGAAGCGGGGCGGGGGAGGGAAGTTCCCCAGGGGCGTCGACGGCTGTTCCGGAGGGACAGTCATGGCCGGCAGAGGAAGCGGGCAGGCTGCCTTCTGTCTCCGGGAAACCGCATTCCTTCAGCTTCTTCCGGATTCGGTCCCTGATCTCAAGGAGCTCTTCATAGGAGGAGCGGCTCACGATGTTGCTGTCCTCTGTTTCTGCGATGATGTGGAGAAGGGTCGCGGCGCCTGCGTCATTGAAGGACCATCCGCCGGCGAGACAGGAGCTGAGGACGCGGAGTCCTGTTCCGGTGACTGTCGCGTATCCGGAGGCCGCTTCCCCGCGGATGCCGCGGATGCCGTACTTCGCGTACAGCTTTTCCCCGTGCGTTTTTGCCGTTTCCTCCGTGACGCCCTCAAAGTCCTTCATGATATCCGAGGTCAGGAGCCGCACGGTGGAGCTTACCTCCCCGGGCGTCGGGGTGCCGCCGTCCCTCATGAGGATCCCCATGGCGCAGTTCAGCACCGAGAGGGAGAAGATCAGGCCCTTATGCGTATTGATCCCGCCGGTGGCGCGGAACATGCAGTCCTCCGCCTCGATCCCGGCGGAGCGGAGACGGGAGAAGACCCGCGGCATGGGATCATCGCCCGCGTTCAGCCCGCAGAGCGCGAACTCCCGGAACCACCGGTTCAGGGACACGGCACTCGCCTCGAAGGTGAAGATATCCATATCTTTGTGGGCGCCGTTATTGTTCCGGTCCACGAGGCCCGGCTTCGGGGTGACACTTACCTCGTAGAGCAGCGCCTGCATGGAAAGGGAGGAGAGGCGCTCGGCAGTCTGTTCGCTGAAATAGGTCCGCATGAGGGAACAGCTTTTTTCCAGAAGCTCCGGCACCGTGTGCGAGCGCGCACGGCTGCAGACGAACGTGTCCTTTCCGCAGAGAAGGCACTTCCTTCCAGGGAAGCCGAGCTCCGTACGTGAGATCTTGACGCCGCCGGGCCCGATCACGTCGATATCGAAAAGGCGCCCGATCGAAAGATGCTCCTCGAGGAGGCACAGGATCTCCTTGATGCGGCGGAGATCCCCGTCCGCTGCCCAGAAGGCCTCATAGCCGGTGACCGCTTCATTCAGCGCTTCTTCAAGTACAGGGACATGGAAAGCCCTGAGCTGCAGCCTGATGAGGCGGACGCCCTCGTTGAAGCTCCGCACGGAGAGCGGGAACACCTTGACCGGCCCCATGATGTTCATGGTAAAGGAGATGACCGGTTTCCCGTAAGCCGAAAGAAGGCGCAGCTGCGTCATGACGCGCGACTCCCGCGCGTCCGCCATGTCGGAAACGCCGACCTCCGGACCCCGTACCTCCGGCGGAAGCGCCGCGGGCAGGCTGTTTTCGTTATGATGATTATCCATTGCGTATCCCCGCTTTCCCTGATCCGGTCCTGTCATGCCGTCAGGACCCTGTTCCATCATAACGGAATGTTTCCTTGCCCGCCACCGTTTTCCGGGCAGCCGGTAAAATTTCTGCTCCGGCGGTCAGTGCAGGCGCTCCGCGAAATCATACATGGCGCCGCCCTCATAGACCGGGAGCAGGGCGTTCGCGTAGTCGCGCATCTTTTCCGGTTCAAAGGGAAGCTCGCACCGGACGAGCCGGTCCGTGAGCTCCTCCTTTCCGGAGCGCTCGAGATACTCCCGGAAGGCAGCGACCTTGAGCTCCGAGAACGGGTCCCGTGTGACCGGCATGAAGATGCGCCCGCAGAGCTCAAGAAGCTCCGCGGCCCTCCGCCCGAACGATCCGAAGTCGATGATCATGGTGGAATAGCCGCCCTCCTCCGCGATGCGCCGGAACAGGCGCGCCATATCCTCCGAAGCGAGCTGCGAGACGTCCTCCATGCACCTTACCGGCGGGATATAGTCAAGCCCGCCGAAGGAATGCACCGCGGCCTTTAACCTGCTCCAGCTGTACAGGCCCTGGAGATAGCAGTAGATCATGTCGGAAAGATCCGTTTCCGGCTCCGGGCCGATGTTCCTGTATACGCCGGCGTACTCCTCGAGCGGGATGAGGAGCGTCCGCCCCCGGCGCGCCCGGACCAGGCCGAGCGTCAGGGCCAGCGTGGTCTTTCCGCAGCGGTTCACGGGGGAGTAGATCCCGAGGATCTCGCAGCTTTCCGCGGCGGCACGCCCGAGGCTCCGGCTGTCATCGTCCGAGTAAAGGCGCATGATCTCGCGCGCCATGCGGTCCGCCGGAAGGTATTTGAAGACCGCAGGCGCGCCGAACGGACGCTTTTCCCCGTCCCCGACAAAGCCATCCTCGCTTAGCAGGATCACCTTGGAGCCGTCGGTAAGTCCGTGCGCCCTGCGGGCAAGCTCCTCCGAGATCAGAAGGATCTCTACATGGACGTTTTTCCGGTATTCACGGAACGCCTCGAGATCTGAAAAAGCGCTTGTTCTGAAGCCGATGCTTTCCTGTTCGTTCAGGTAGCCGGCAAGGCGGGAGGCGTAAAGCCCGTCCCGGTCAGCCACCGCCATGATTCTTCTCATGGAGCTGTCCTCCTTAAGGGTGTGGTATAGGTGCTGCAAGACATGCCCCCGCCCAGCCGGCCATGTAGAACGGCGCCAGCGGGATGCCGGCACGGCGGCGTCCGCTGAAAAGGAGCGCCAGCGCGGGGACGGCAGCGGCGAGCATACTGATCAGGAAAAAACTGAGAAAGCGGTCCCATCCGGCCCAGGCGGCGACGCAGGCCGCCAGCTTGACATCGCCCGCGCCCGCAAGGCGGAATCTCTGCAGCGGGCAGAGCACGAGCGACGCGAGGACCAGGCGGGACAGGAACGGCGGGCCAAGAAGGAAACCGCCGGGAAAGAGCATGCAGAGGATCAGGAGATTCGGGATCCTCCGGGACCTTATGTCCGTAAAGGCAGCCGCGGGAAGAAAGGCAGCCGGTATGAATACAGATGGGATGAAAACAAATTCAGAAAAAAGAGTCATCTGTTTAATGATGTTCCTCCCTTTAAAAAAAGCTTTGAAGAGGCTATAATCTAACCATAAAAATACTTCGGGAATGCTGAAGCAGCACCGTGGACGGAGGAAGTTTATGGCGAAGATCAATCGTGGTATGGGTTTTATTTCAGAAAGCGACTGTTATCTTTTCGGACAGGGAACGCACTATGAGATCTACAAGAAGCTCGGCGCGCACCCCTGGAACTACAAGGGAACGGACGGCTACTATTTTGCCGTCTGGGCACCGCACGCGGCATCTGTCAGCGTTGTCGGTGATTTTAACGGATGGGATGCCGGCGCGGCTCCCATGAGCGAGATCTTTGAGGGCGGTATCTGGGAGACCTTCATCCCGGGTCTTTACGCGGGACAGCTCTACAAGTTCCTGGTCCGTACGGAAGAGGGCAGGGAGATCTACAAGGCCGATCCGTACGCGCGCGGCGCGGAATTCCGTCCGGGAACGGCATCCAGGCTGGAAAAGGAGCCGTGGGAGTATACCTGGGGCGACGCGAAGTGGATGACGGAGCGTGCAGACGGGGATCCGAGAAGGAAGCCGTTCGCGATCTATGAGTGCCATCCGGGCTCCTGGAAAAAGACCGGGAAGCCGGAGATGAACGGATTCATGAACTACCGTGAGCTGGCGCATGAGCTTGCCGCTTACATGAAGGATATCGGCTACACCTACGTGGAGCTCATGGGCATCGCGGAGCATCCGTTCGACGGAAGCTGGGGCTACCAGGTCACCGGCTATTACGCGCCGACCTCCCGCTACGGCACAGCGCAGGATTTCCAGTATTTCATGGACTACATGCATAAGGAAGGGCTCGGTGTCATCCTTGACTGGGTCCCCGCGCACTTCCCGAGGGACGAGTTCGGCCTTGCCGATTTCGACGGAAAGCCCTGCTATGAGTATGCTGATACCAGGAAGGGCGAGCATCCGGACTGGGGCACCAAGGTCTTTGACTACTCGAAGACGGAGGTCAAGAACTTCCTGATCGCGAACGCGCTGTACTGGCTGAACGAGTATCACGTGGACGGTCTCCGCGTCGACGCTGTGGCGTCCATGCTTTACCTTGACTACGGCAGGCGCGACGGCCAGTGGGTACCGAACAAGTACGGCGGAAACGAGAACCTTGAGGCGATCGAGTTCTTCAAGCACCTGAATTCCGTCATCGCCGGCCGCAAGGACGGCACTGTGATGGTCGCCGAGGAGAGCACCGCGTGGCCTATGGTCACCCACCGTCCGGAGGAGAACGGCCTTGGCTTCACCTTCAAGTGGAACATGGGCTGGATGCACGACTTCCTTGAGTACATGAAGCTGGATCCGTTTTTCCGCAAGGGGAACCACAACAAGATGACCTTCGGCCTCACCTATTTCACGAGCGAGAACTATGTCCTGGTCCTTTCTCATGACGAGGTGGTCCATCTGAAGTGTTCCATGATCAACAAGATGCCTGGCATCTTCGAGGACAAGTTCTCGAACCTGAAGTGCGGCTACGCGTACATGCTCGGCCATCCCGGAAAGAAGCTTCTGTTCATGGGCCAGGAATTTGCCCAGTGGCATGAGTGGAACGAGGACGTTTCCCTGAACTGGGAGCTCCTGGACGAGCCGCTCCACAAGGACGTGCAGACCTTCGTGAAGGGCCTCCTGCATATCTATAAGGATCATCCGTGCCTTTACGAGCTTGACGATCAGTGGACCGGATTCGAGTGGATCAACGCGAACGACGCAGACCGCTCCATATTCTCCTTTGTCCGCTACGATTCACAGAAGAAGAAATCCCTGCTGTTCGCGATCAACTTCACGCCGATGGAGCGCTCCGACTATACGGTCGGCGTCCCGCACGGCGGAAACTACAAGCTGATCCTTGACGAGACCGTCGGTTCCTACAAGCTTGCGGGAAAGAAGCCGCCGGTATTCAAGGCATTCAAGGGCGAGTGCGACAACCGTCCGTACCATGTTTATAACCCGATGAAGCCGTACGGCATCCAGGTCTATGAGTTCGAAGAGCCGAAGATGCGCGCTCCGCGGAAGAAAGCGGAGGAGGCTCCGAAGGCCGCGAAGGCTGAGAAGCCTGCTAAGGCTGCAAAGGCTCCGAAGGCCGCAAAGACCACGAAGACCGTGAAGGCAGCCGGGACAAAGAAGGCCGCGAAGGCTGCTACCTGAAAAGCCGTCTGAACAGGCCCGTACGTCCGGAATCCGCGTCGCGGATCTCGGCAGGCGCGGGAAGCGGGCGGTCGGTAAGATCCTCTATCGTGATCTCCCCTGAGGCGCCGGAAGAGAATTCTTCCGGCGCCTCAGCATGTCCTGTGAGGCCCGCGGCATCCGCGAATTCCGCGATGCCGCCCCGGTCAGCCGTTTCCTGTGAAATGAGGATAGCCTCCAGCCGGTCGAGCGCGTTCGGATGATCGACGGATTCCTTGTAAAGCCGGTAAGCCAGCACGACGCTTTCATAATCGTCATGGTCTGTACCGGCGAGGAGCGTCTGGAGAAAATCCGTAAGCGCCGCAGAGAACAAAGCATTCCGTCCCGGGAGATAAAGGAATACCGGCGAGCCTCCGTAAGGATCAAGGTAGACGGAGTCCGCGTTGAGGACGATGCCTTCCGCAGTGAGAAGATAGGGGGCAAGGCCGGAGATCACATGCTTCAGCGTCAGGATGAGCTGGCGGATGTCCGCGGCGGTCAGCCGGTTTTCTTCGATCCTCTCCGACAGGGGCGAGAAGCCTGTGATATCATAATTCAGCCGGAGCCGTCCCTCGTCATCGCAGACAGACAGGCGGAGAAGTCCCGGGATCCGGTTCTCCTCAAGCATGCGGAGCTCGAAATGGTCGCGCAGCCGGATATCTGCGTCCGCGGAAAAATAGACGTGTCCGGATTCATTCAGGGTCCGTGTCATACAGAGTTCCTCCTTCTCCGGAAGGGCTGCTTCCGGACATGTTCTGTTCTTTTGTAAGTGTCTCCGCGAGATCCGTGAGCGCCGTGGTGCACCGCATGGCGGTCTCGGGACTGTTGACCGGGCGGGCTTCCCTTATGGAAAGCCGCGCGTTCCGGAAGGAAGCGGTTCCCTTGAGGGCGCTCCGTTCCGCGTTTGTCTCGCCGGAGGATACTGCGGGGATCATGGAAAAGAATCGCGCCATGTCCTCCCGCACCCCTTCCTCCGTGAGGCCGTCAGGATCGTAGGTCCTTTCAAGGTGCGCCGCCTTTTCAGCGCCCTCCGCGACGATGAAGCCCGCAAAGGTCCGGTCCCGCTCCCGGAACGCGAACGTGATCCCGGCAGCGACAGAAAGAAAAATAAAAGAGAAGATATACGCCGCCTCCACGGTAAGACTTGCGGGGACGGCGTTTTTTCCTGCCGCGCGCAGGAAGGACTGAAGCGGCTTTCCTGCAAAGTGCTTCCTGAGCGGTTTTCCTGCAAAGTGCTCATGAAGCAGCCGCTTCATATAAGCCTCCCGGCGAGAAGGCCGTCCGAAAGAAGGAAGAGCAGCGCCGG
>CACXDR010000160.1 GCA_902766415.1 uncultured Lachnospiraceae bacterium | reverse complement strand
CCGCCGAACTTCTCGATCATCGTGAGAAGGATGGACCTGTCACCCGCGTCAAGGCCCAGCTTGTCGACGTCCAGGATATCCAGCGCGTAGTCCGCCGCCTCCCTGGTGATGATGCCGTCGTAGCGCACCTGCGCGAAATCGCGTACGCGCTTTAAAAGCCGGTTCGCGAGCCGCGGCGTCCCGCGGGACCTCCGCGCGATCTCGGCCGCGCCCCGGGGATCGATCTCCACCCCGAGCACCCGCGCCGAACGGTTCACGATGATCTCCAGCTCCTTCGGCGTGTAGAATTCCAGCCTCTGGACCACGCCGAAGCGGTCGCGGAGCGGCGCGGACAGAAGTCCCGCGCGCGTCGTCGCGCCGACCAGCGTGAATTTCGGGAGCTCCAGGCGGATGCTCCTCGCCGCGGCGTCCTTGCCGAGCATGATATCGATCGCGAAATCCTCCATGGCCGGATAGAGGACCTCCTCCACCTGGCGGTTCAGGCGGTGGATCTCGTCGACGAACAGGACGTCGCCCTCGTGAAGGTTATTAAGGATCGCCGCCATCTCCCCCGGCTTTTCGATCGCCGGGCCCGACGTGATCTTCAGGTTCACGCCCATCTCGTTCGCGATGATCCCGCAGAGCGTGGTCTTTCCGAGTCCCGGAGGCCCGTAGAGCAGCACGTGGTCAAGCGGCTCTCCGCGCGACCTTGCGGCCTCGATGTACACGCCGATCGTCGCCTTTATTTTTTCCTGGCCGATATAGTCCCTTAAATGCTGCGGGCGGAGGTTCTGTTCGAACTTCTCCTCCTCCCTTGAGACCTCGGTCGTTATGATCCTGCGTTCCATAAGTCAAACTCCTGTCAGAAACGGAACTGCCGGAGCGCCGCCTTTAAAAGCGCCTCGCTGTCCATTCCTTCCGCGTTCTCCACGGCCCTGACGGCCCTTCCCGCCTCCGTGGCGCTGTATCCAAGCTGTATGAGGGCCTCCATGGCCTCGCCCGCGGCGCTCTTCTCCGCGCCGGACGACGCGCCCCTTCCTGCTGCTGCAGCGCGCTCCGCGGCACTCACGTTAAAGGAAAGATCGTCTGCGGTGACCTTTTCGCGGAGGTCCAGGATGACGCGCTGCGCGGTCTTCGCGCCGATCCCCGGTGCCCTCGAGATCGACTTCGCGTCCCCGGCGATGATCGCCATGCGCAGATCCTCGGGAGCCAGCGTCGAAAGGATGGCAAGCGCCCCGCGCGGCCCGATCCCGTTCACGCTGATGAGCCGCCGGAACATGTCGAGGTCCCTGCGCGTTTCAAAGCCGAACAGCGTCAGGGAATCGTCCGCCACCTTGAGATAGGTATAGATCAGGATCTCTTCCCCGATCCTCGGAAGCCGCTCCGTGACCGTGAGCGGCACATGGATATTGATGCCGACGCCCCCGGTCTCGACGACGATCACGTCCTCGATCACCTCCGCAAGCGTCCCTCTGATATATGAGATCATGCTGCCTCCGTCCGGGAAAGCCCCGGCAAAACTGTTGACATAAATATAGCACAGGCTTTCAAAACTCGCAATGATGGGGTAAACTAGTGTTCAGTATCCAGTATGCAGCCCGAAACCGGAGGCAGCCATGCAGCTTTATACCAAGCCGGAGGCGGTGATCCTGAGCTATCCGCTCCGCAGCCTCGGCGATCCCGACGACTTTCTTTTCTTCGATATCGAGACCACCGGCCTCACGCCCGCGAACGCGCAGGTCTACATGATCGGCACGCTCAGCCGCGAGGAGGGGTCCGGCTGGACGCTCCGGCAGTGGTTTGCCGAATCGCTCTCCGACGAGGCAGAGATGCTGACGGAATTCTTCGCCTTCGCCGGCAGGTTCCGGACGCTGGTCCACTATAACGGCGACACCTTCGACATCCCCTTCCTCATGCGCTGCGCCCTGCAGTACGGGATCCCGCATCCGTTCGCGGGGCTTTCCAGCCTGGACCTGTACCGCGCCGCGCGCCCCTACCGGAAGATCTTCGGCACGGAGCGCATGAACCAGAGATCCATGGAGGCCTTCCTGGGCCTTAAGCGCATGGACCGCTTCACTGGCGGCGAGCTGATCTCGGTCTACGAGACCTTTACCGCCACGCACGAAAAGGCGCTCCGGAGCCGCCTCCTTCTCCACAACGAGGAGGACCTGACCGGGCTCCCGGTGCTTCTTTCGCTCCTCTCGTACCGCGACTTTTTCCTTGGCGCCTTCCGGTACACGAAGGCGGACGATGCTCCCGACGCGCTGACAGTCTTCTTCCGCGGGGAGGCGTATCTCCCGCAGGAGGTGTCCTTCTCCCTGGCGCCGCTCACGCTCAGTGCTTCGGAGGACACGCTCTCCGTCCGGATCCCCAAATACCGGCAGACCATGGCCCACTACTTTGAAAACTACAGGGACTATTATTATCTTCCGCACGAGGACCGCGCGGTCCATAAAAGCGTCGGGGAGTTCGTGGACCGCTCCGCGAGGGTAAAGTGCACCGCGCGGAACGCCTG
>CACXDR010000159.1 GCA_902766415.1 uncultured Lachnospiraceae bacterium | reverse complement strand
ATTACCCGGCTTTGTTTAGACATTTGCCCCGCAATTGACCATTGCGGGGCATTTTTTTGTAGTTTAGAATCTGATTGCGGCGCGGCTCATTCCATGCCGCGGCATGTCTGCCCCCGTCCCTTAGGTCCGGGGCAGGCGGAACCAGGTAAGAAAGGAGCGGCGTTTTGAAGCGTCTTCTTGTAGCCAAATACGGCTATATCGTCATGTCCATTATTTTTTATCTCTGCGGGCTTACGTATATGTTCCTGCCGGAGCTTTCCCCGCTTGCGGTATGCGTCATGAGCGGCATCTGCCTTCTCGCGTACGGCGCGATCAAGCTGGTGGGCTATCTTTCGCCCGACCCTTACCAGCTGGCATTCCAGTACGACATGGCCTCCGCGATCCTTCTCATGATCGTCGGGGTACTGGTCCTGGTCTGCAACACGCGGATCTTCGAATTCCTTATTCCGGGACTCGGGATCCTTCTGCTTTTTGACAGCGCGCTGACCATACAGACCGCGAAGGATGCCGCGAAATTCGGCATTAAAAACTGGTACCTGCTTCTTATCGTTTCGATCATTGCCGCCGTTTTCGGGATCCTGATGATCATCGGGCCGTTCCCGAACATGCGGGCAAAGCATGTGATCGTCGGGCTCGCCGTGATCTCGGAGGGCATCATGAAGCACTTTGTCGTGGGCTGTACGCTGAAAAAGCGGGAAAAGAAACACATTTAAGAACAGACTTCTTAGTTTAGCAAAGAGAGGAAACCATGAGCACTGCAGTCGTGACAGATACGAACAGCGGCATTTACGAGGCGGAAGGAAAGGAGCTGGGGATCCATGTCGTCCCCATGCCCATCGTTGCGGGAGAGACCACTTATTACGAGGGACTTACCATCACGCATGAGGAGTTTTTCGATCTCTTAAGGAGCGGGACCACGGTCCGGACGTCCCAGCCGGCCCCGGGCAGCGTCACCGACGTCTGGGACAGCGTGCTGAAGGAGTACGACGATCTTGTCTATATCCCCATGTCGAGCGGGCTCACCGGCTCCGTACAGACGGCGAAGATCCTCGCGGAGGATTATAACGGCAGGGTCCAGGTCGCGGACAACCACAGGATCTCCGTAACGCAGCGCCATTCCGTGATGGACGCGCTCACCATGGCGGAGAGCGGAATGAACGCCGGCCAGATAAAAAACATCCTGGAGCAGACGGCGTACGAGTCGATCGTATTCATCGCGGTCGAGGATCTTTCCTATCTGAAGCGGGGCGGCAGGATCACGCCGGCAGTCGCGGCGATCGGATCCATCCTGAACATCAAGCCGCTCATGGTCATCCGCGGCGAGAAGCTGGACCAGTACGCGACGGTGCGGGGAACGAAGCACTGCAGGAAGAGATCGGTCGACGCGCTCCGCGAGGAGGCGCAGAAGCTGAAGAGCAAGGGCTTTTCCATCAGGATCGGCGCGGCGGGAAGCTTCGCGGATCCCGCGGACGGGGAGGCCTGGGCGGACCAGATCCGGGAGGCGTTTCCCGGGGAGGAGGTCCGGTACGACCCGCTTTCCTACAGCATCGCCTGCCACACCGGCCCGGAAGCCTTCGGCTGCGGCGTCAGCCTGGTCTACGAACGGTAAGGGGTCTACCGGCCGGCGTCCTTCCCTGCGGACGGAAAGGCGGCGTTACCAGCCGGCGTCCTTCGCGAGATACGCGGCGCGCGCCATCTCGGCGGTAAAATCGCCCTCCATGCCCCCGTTCAGCCAGTCGGAGAGGCAGCCGTAAAGGATCGCTTTATAGAAACGGACGAGCAGCGTCCGGTCCTTCTCTGAGAGGGCCGGGCGTTTTTCCGTGTCCCGGTGGAAGGCGACGCAGCGTTCGGCCGCCCTCAGGCAGAGGCTCTCAAGCCCGGACAGGAACATTTCCCGCGCCTTTGAGTTCAGAAGGTTCAGGATGGCGGTGCGGTGGGAGGCGCAGGCCTCGGCGATCGGGATGATGCTGTGTATGGGCGTGTCAAAGGGACGGTCTCCGCTGAGGATCATATCCGCCCAGCTGCGCACCGCCTGTTCAAGAAGGGAGGGAATGCCTTCAAAATGATAGTAGAAGGTGTTCCGGTTCACCTGGCAAAGGTCAACGATGTCCTTTACCGTTATTTTTTTGTACACCTTTTCCCCGAGGAGCTGCCAGAAGGCGTCCGTCAGGAGCTTCTCTGTCTGTGTCATCCGGTTTAGTCTAACATATTGAACGTGTTTTTTAATGTGTTTTTATGTTTTTTACTGAACCTTTTTGCCTTTTTTTCCGTCTTTGTCTGTGAAGGTTTTTTTTCGGAGAGAAAGGAAGGAAGATCATGGGATATGTCACAGGCATAGAGGCAGTCAGGCTTGCGCTGGAGGGCTTCAGGACCAGGGAGACAAGGGAGGGCGTCATCGTGTATCCGGCCGTCTGGAGGGAGGCGGGGACCTTTCCGCAGGACAGCTCCCCGGCGGTGTGCGAGAGGCCTGCCCTGTACAGGGCCAGGATCCCGGAGTTCTGGCCGGCGACGCCGGGGGAGGCCTGCCGGATGGCGTGGTCCGCGAAGAACTACGCGGAGACCTACGGGACGCCGATCCTGGTCAGGATCACCCGGGAGGTCAGGAACGCGGAGGAGGAGATCCGTATCCGGCGCCCGGCGGCGGAGGCGAGAAGGCAGCGGGAGTACGCCGCCGCGAGGAAGGCGTTCCCCGGGGCGGTCCCGTCCGCCGCGTTTTCCGATTCCGCGTGGAACAGGACGGAGGGCGCCGGGTCAAAGGGGATCATCGTCCGCGGCCCGGCCTGGCTCACGGTAGAGGCAGCCGCGGGCGGGTCCCCCTGCGCGAGGATCCTGAAGATCGGGACCGTGAACCCGCTCCCGGAGGAGATGATGCGCCGGTTCCTTTCCGGGGTCCGGTCATGCCTCGTGATCGACGACACAAAGGAGGAGCTCCTCCTGCCGGTCTACGCCATGAAGGGGAAGTACGACCTCCGGCTCCGCGTGGAGACGTTCCACGGGGCGGAGCATGTGCCGCAGGACGTTCTGGACGCGGTCACGCAGTTTTTAAAGCCGGGGACCTGATCTTCACCCGCGGAGATAAAATGCTTGCTTTCTTATTTATGAATCTTTAAACTGTTATTTGCCGGACCGGCGAAAGGACCCGGCAAAAACAAAACCGGAGGGAACATGTCATATCCCTGTAAAGTACATATCAGAAAAGGCGAGGGCCGGCTTTTCAAGGCAGGCGGCGCCTGGATCTTTGACAACGAGATCGGGTCCGTGGAGGGCAGCGCTGAGAACGGCGGGTTCGTGACCGTCGTGGATTTCGACGGCTACCCGCTCGGAAACGGCTTTATCAACATGAATTCGAAGATCCGCGTCCGGATGATGACCCGGGACGCGGAGCGCCTGATCGACCATGCGCTTCTTGAGGAGCGCGTCCGCGCGGCCTGGGAATACAGAAAGCGCGTCATCGATACCTCCTCCTGCCGGCTCATCTTCGGCGAGGCGGATTTCCTTCCGGGGCTCACGGTGGACAAGTTCTCGGACGTTCTGGTCGTCGAGAGCCTCGCGCTCGGGATCGACCGGATGAAGGAGGAGATCGTCGGGATCCTGAAGGAGGTCCTCCTTGAGGACGGGATCCGGATCCGCGGCGTCTATGAGCGGAGCGACGCGAAGGAGCGGCTGAAGGAAGGCATGGAGCGCCGGAAGGGCTTCATCGGGGAGCCGTTCGACACGGAGGTCGCGATCACCGAGAACGGCGTACGCTACCTGGTGGACGTGAAGGACGGCCAGAAGACCGGCTTTTTCCTTGACCAGAAGCTGAACCGCCTGTCCATCCACAGGCTTTCAAAGGACGCCCGGGTTCTGGACCTTTTCACGCACACCGGTTCGTTCGCGCTGAACGCGGGGATCGCGGGAGCTTCGGAGGTCCTGGGCGTCGACGCGTCGGAGGCGGCTGTGCTGCAGGCACAGAAGAACGCGGAGCTGAACGGCCTTTCCGCGCGGGTCAGCTTCCGCGCGGCGGATGTTTTCGAGCTTCTTCCGGAGCTTGAGGCCGCCGGGGAGCGCTACGACCTCGTCATCCTGGACCCGCCGGCGTTCACCAAGAGCCGCGAGACCATAAAGCGCGCGGTCAAGGGGTACCGGGAGATCAACCTCCGCGGCATGAAGCTCGTGAAGGACGGCGGCTTCCTTGCCACCTGCTCCTGCTCGCATTTCATGGATGAGGAGCTTTTCAGGAAGACCATCCGGGAAGCGGCGGCAGGCGCGCACAGGAGGCTCCGCCAGGTGAGCTTTTCCACGCAGGCCCCGGATCACCCGATCCTCTGGGCGGCGGGAGAGACCTATTATCTTAAATTCCTGGTCTTCCAGGTGGTATCAGAGAAGTAAAAACAGCAGGAAAGGAAACGGAATGACAGTACTGATCGATTACGACGCGGGGAACCTCCGCTCGGTGGAAAAGGCGCTGCGCCGTCTCGGTGAGCAGCCCGTGATTACAAGGGAACCGGAAATCATCCTGTCGGCGGATCACGTGATCCTGCCGGGCGTCGGCGCGTTCAGGGACTGCATGGACAAGCTCCGCGCCTACGGGCTGGTCGGCGTCGTGAAGGAGTGCGCCGGGAAGGGTACGCCGTTCCTCGGCATCTGCCTCGGGATGCAGCTTCTTTTTGAGGCGAGCGAGGAGGGGATGGAGGAGAACGGCGGCGCGCCGGTGGAGGGCCTCGGGCTCCTGCCAGGCGTGGTACGCCGGATCCCCGCGGGGGAAGGAAGGAAGATCCCGCACATGGGCTGGAATTCCCTGAGGATCGCGGACCATATGCGCCTGTTTAAGGATATCCCGCAGGACAGCGACTTCTATTTCGTGCATTCGTTCTGCCGCGAGGCGGAGGGGCTTCCCTACGAGGCGGCGGAGACCGCGTACGGGATCCGGGTCCTTGCCTCTGTGGAGCAGGGGAACCTCTTCGGGACCCAGTTCCATCCGGAGAAGAGCTCTGCCATGGGCTTAAGGCTTCTCGGGAATTTTCTGGCAGTCCGCGGGTGAAACTGTGCTATAATGTGCTGCGGCGCGTTTCAGGGCGCCGCGGGAAAGGAGCAGCATGCTCACGAAAAGGATCATTCCCTGCCTCGACGTGAATAACGGCCGCGTGGTGAAGGGAGTCAATTTTGTAAACTTAAGAGACGCGGGGGACCCGGTGGAGATCGCGGCGGCCTATGACCAGGCAGGCGCGGACGAGCTCGTGTTCCTCGATATCACCGCATCCAGCGAAGCCCGCGGGACGGTCGTCGACATGGTCGCGCGCGTCGCGTCGCAGGTATTTATCCCGTTCACGGTGGGCGGGGGCATCCGCACGACGGACGACTTTAAAAAGCTGCTCCGGGAGGGCGCGGACAAGATCTCGGTGAATTCCGCGGCGATCGACGATCCCAGGCTGATCAGCGACGCGGCGGAAAAGTTCGGGAGCCAGTGCGTGGTCCTCGCGATTGACGCGAAGCGGCGGGCGGACGGCTCCGGCTGGAACGTCTTCAAGCACGGCGGGCGGATCGATACCGGCCTTGACGCCGTGGAGTGGGCCGCGAAGGGCGTCGCGCTCGGCGCCGGCGAGATCCTCCTGACCAGCATGGACTGCGACGGGACGAAGGCAGGCTACGACTGCCTGCTCACGAGGACCATCGCGGACACGGTCTCCGTCCCGGTCATCGCCTCCGGCGGCGCCGGCACGAAGGAGCATTTCTACGACGCGCTGACGGAGGGCGGGGCTGATGCCGCGCTCGCCGCGTCGCTCTTCCATTACAAGGAGCTTGAGATCCGCGACCTGAAGGAATATCTCGCAGCCAGGGGACTGCCCATGCGGCTTGCCTGAAAGGAGCGTCCATGGCAGCGATCAGCAACGACTGGCTTCCGGCGCTGAAGCCGGAATTCGGAAAGCCCTACTACAGGGATCTCTACCGCTTCATCAACGACGAATACCGCACCCGCACGGTCTATCCGCCGGCGGACCGGATCTTCGAGGCGCTTCACCTGACGCCGCTGAAAAGCGTGCGCGTCGTGATCCTCGGACAGGATCCGTACCATGAGCCCGGGCAGGCGCACGGGCTTTGCTTTTCCGTGCTTCCGGGCGCCCAGGCCCCGCCCTCGCTCGTGAATATCTTCGAGGAGCTGCATAACGACCTCGGCTGCTACGTGCCGAACAACGGCTACCTGAAAAAGTGGGCGGACCAGGGGGTGCTCCTCCTGAATACGCTCCTTACTGTGCGGGCGCACGCCGCGTTTTCCCATCAGGGACACGGCTGGGAGCAGTACACGGACGCGGTGATCCGCGCGGTCAGCGCCGAGGACCGTCCGATCGTGTTCCTGCTCTGGGGACGTCCCGCGCAGCAGAAGAAGGCCATGCTGACGAACCCGAAGCACCTGGTCCTGACGGCGCCGCACCCGTCGCCCCTGTCCGCGTACCGGGGCTTTTTCGGATGCCGCCATTTTTCGAAGGCGAATGATTTCCTCAGGGCCAACGGCTGTGAGCCGGTCGACTGGCAGATCGAAAATATCTGAGGGGTCCCGTCCCCCGGAGCTTTGCCGGGGCGGTCAGGACCTGATCTAACAGGAGTTTTTTATGAATATTATTGAAATACTGAAGGTGATCGTCCTCGGCATGGTCGAGGGCTTCACGGAGTGGCTGCCCATCAGCTCCACAGGGCACCTCATCCTGATCGACAACCTGATCCGGCTGAACGTCACGCCGGAGTTCATGGAGATGTTCCGCGTGGTCATCCAGCTCGGCGCGATCCTTGCGGTCGTGGTCATGTATTTCCCGCGGCTGAACCCGTTTGACCCGAGGAAGAGCAGAGGGCAGCGGGCGGCGACGTGGACGCTCTGGTCGAAGATCGTGGTGGCCTGCCTTCCCGCGGCGGTGCTCGGGCTCCTTCTGGACGACTGGCTCGACGCCCACCTCTACAACGGCTTCGTGGTCGCGCTCATGCTTATCCTTTACGGCGTGTTCTTTATCCTGATCGAGAACAGGAACCGCGGCGTGCAGCCGGTCATCGACCGGCAGAGGAAGCTTTCCTACCATACTGCGCTTTACATCGGCATGTTCCAGGTGCTCGCCCTGATCCCCGGCACCTCCCGTTCCGGAGCCACCATCATCGGGGCGATGCTCCTCGGGTGCTCCCGCACGGTCGCCGCGGAGTTTTCCTTCTTCCTCGGCATCCCGGTCATGTTCGGCGCGAGCCTTCTCAAGATCGTGAAGTTCGGCTTCCATTTCACCGGGACGGAGTTCTTCTACCTGGTGCTGGGCATGGCGGTCTCGTTCTTCGTTTCCGTCTATTCGATCCGCTTCCTCATGAGCTGGGTCAAGAAAAATGACTTCAAGTTCTTCGGATATTACAGGATCGTCCTCGGTGTGATCGTGCTGCTCTGGTACGTCATCTCCGCAGCGCTCGGAAAGGCATGAAGCGCGCGTTCCGCACGGCTGTTTCGTGCGCCGTGCCGTTACTCGTGTTTTACCTTCTGCAGGCAGCCGTGAGCTTCCTCATCTTCGGAGCGGCGGTCCTCCTGAACGGGGAGGGGTGGAAGGGCGCCGTGAATACGCCGTCCTTCCCGCTGCTTGTGACCGCTGCGGTGAATCTCTGCGAGGCGCCTGTGCTGTACGTCCTGTTCCGGACGGACCTGTACACAGGGAAAAGGAGCATCGACCGCAGCCTTTCCCTGAAGCCCCGCGTTTACCTGGCAGCGGCGGCAGGCATGCTCGGGTTCTATTTCCCGCTCATGATCCTTATGTCGATGACCGGGATCGGGGAGACGGACGCGGCGTTCCAGGAGATCGACAGCTCGATCATGGCTGCGCCGCTCCCGCTGAAGCTTTTTGCGGCGGGCGTGACCGCGCCGGTCGTGGAGGAGCTTCTTTTCCGCGGGCTCCTTTACACAAGGGCGTCCAGGGGCTTCGGGCCTTACCCTGCGCTTTTCATCTCCGCGCTTGCGTTCGGCATATTCCACGGGAACCTGACGCAGGGGACCGCGGCCGCCGTTTTAGGACTGATCCTCGGATATACCTGCATGCGGACCGGGGCGCTGCTCGTGCCCGTCCTCATGCACGCGGTATCCAATACTGCCGCCATCCTGCTCACTGACGTGGCAGGCGGCGTTCCTGACAGCCTGTTTACTTACATTGCCGTACCGCTTCTCTCAGCAGCGGCGGTCGGCTTATACCTGAAAGAATTCTGCGGGCCGGATGGTCCGCAAGAACCGGAGGAGACAGAATGAAATTACTGAGCATTGCCGTGCCGTGCTACAACAGCGCGGCGTATATGCGCCACTGCGTGGAAACGCTTCTGCACGGCGGCGAGGAGGTCGAGATCCTGATCGTGGACGACGGGTCCGTAAAGGACAATACCGCGGAGATCGCGGATGAGCTGGAGAAGGAGCATCCCACGGTGATCCGCGCGATCCACCAGGAGAACGGGGGACACGGGAGCGCGGTATGCACCGGGCTTGCGAACGCGTCCGGCATCTTCTTCAAGGTCGTGGATTCCGACGACTGGGTCGATGAGGAGGCCTACGACCGGGTCCTTGACACGATCCGGAGCTTCGTCCAGAAGAACGAGCAGCTTGACATGCTCATCTCGAACTTCGTCTACGAGAAGGAGGGCGCGAAGCATAAGAAGGTCATGCGGTACCGCCACGTCCTCCCGAAGGAGCAGCTGATCACCTGGGACGAGGTCGGGCATTTCCGGCTTGGGCAGTACATCCTCATGCATTCGGTCATCTACAGGACGCAGCTCTTAAGGGACTGCGGGCTGGACCTTCCGAAGCATACCTTCTACGTGGACAATATTTTCGTGTACCAGCCGCTCCCGAGCGTCAGGACCATGTACTATCTGGACGTGGATTTCTACCGGTACTACATCGGCAGGGAGGACCAGTCCGTCAACGAGCAGGTCATGATCAGCAGGATCGACCAGCAGTACCGCGTGACGAGGCTCATGCTGGGCTACAGCGATCCCTACCAGATCCCGAACAGGAAGCTGAGGAGCTATATGATCAAGTATCTCGAGATCATGATGGCCATCTGCTCGATCCTGGCGATCCGCTCCGGCACGGAGGAGAACCTTGCGAAGAAGAAGCAGCTCTGGAAGGACCTGAAGGAGCAGAACCTCCACCTTTACATGCGCCTCCGCTGGGGCATCCTCGGCCAGAACATGAACCTTCCGGGGAAGAGCGGCCGCAAATTTTCGGAGGTGGTCTACAGGATCGCGCAGAAGCTGTACGGGTTCAACTGATCCCGGGAGACCGGCGGGAGCAGAAAAATGCTCCCGCAGGCAAATAAATCTTGACAACTTCCCGGTTTTCCAATATACTGACATGGCGTTCAGAAAAACGCTGCGGCGGAGTAGCTCAGTTGGCTAGAGCACACGGTTCATACCCGTGGTGTCAAGGGTTCGAATCCCCTCTCCGCTATCCAGGAAAGAGTCCCTCACGAGGGGCTCTTTTTGCGTTAAGCGAAGGCCTTGTACGGCGAAAGCTGCGACAGTGAGGGGCCGGAGGTCCCGAACCTGCCGGCACGGCTCATGGCCTTCGTTTTATCGAATGTTTACAAACAGCCGCGGCACGGTATGCTATACTTAAATGGCGCGAGGGGTTTCAATATGCTGAATTTTATTGTGAATCCGAACGCCGGCGGTGAACGCGGCTACAAGATATGGAAGCGTCTTGAGCGCCGGCTCAATAAACTTCATATCACCTACAGGGTCTTTGTGACGGGATCGCGCGGGGAGGCCGCGCAGATCGCGTCGGAGCTCAGCATGGAGGATCCCGCTGAGCCATGCGTGATCGTCGCGGTCGGCGGCGACGGCATCATGAACGAGGTCCTGGACGGCGTCCATCTTTCAAACAGGCTCGTGCTGGGCTACATCCCGACGGGGTGGCGTTCCGACCTGGCACGCGGGCTCAGGCTTCCGAAGACTCCGGGAGCATGCCTTGCCCGGATCCTGTCCCCGAGAGAGATACGGACGCTTGATTACGGTGTCGTAAATTACGGCTCCGGGGAGCTTAAGCACCGCAGGTTCCTTGTGAGCTGCGGCGCGGGGTACGACGCGCAGGTGACGGAAAGCATCCGGCGCCATTCGCTGCGGCACTTCACCGGGACCGCACCCCTGGGGGCCGCGGTATCGACCTATATCGGCGTAAAGAGCCTTCTGAACAGCCATACGGCGCGCGGCTATGTGATCCTTGACGAAAGCCGCCGCGTGGAGCTGAACCATATCTTCCTCATGGCGGCCCTGATGCAGCCGACCGAGGGGGCGGGCCTAAGGCTCGGGTCCGCGAAAAGGATCTCCGACGGGAACCTGTCCGTGTGCATCGTCCATACGGCGTCAAAGCTCCAGCAGCTCAGGATCATGTTCGCGTCGCTCAGGAAGAACCCTGCAAAATACGCAGGCGTCAGGACCTACAGCTGCCGGCAGGCGCGCGTGGTCTTCGAGCAGCCGCTTCTGCTCCACACCGACGGCGAGACCTGCGGCGAGCAGATGGAATACGAGATGCACTGCGTCTCCGGAAAGCTGCAGTTCATCTGCTGACGGGCGGGCCGGGGAAGCAGGAAAGATCAAAATGGCGGATGAAATTGCGCTCTTCGAATGCGAAGAGCGCAGTTTTGTGGTATGATTTATCAGTATCTGGCGGAAACACCCCCAATTCTTAAGGCGGCGGGAGTGTTCAGGGCCAGGATCATTTACCGGAGGAGGCGCCATGAGGATCGGACACGGATACGACGTACACAGGCTCGTGCCTGACAGGAAGCTGGTCCTCGGAGGGGTCACGGTGCCGTACGAGCTCGGGCTTCTCGGCCATTCGGACGCGGACGTACTGCTGCACGCGGTCACGGACGCGATCCTTGGAGCCGCGGCACTCGGCGACATCGGCCGGCATTTCCCGGACAGCGACCCTGCCTACAGCGGGATCGACAGCAGGATCCTTTTACGGCATGCGGCGGCACTTGTCCGCGAAAAGGGTTACGCGGTCGGAAACGTCGACGCGACCGTGATCGCGCAGAGGCCGAAGCTCGCGCCCTACATCGATGAGATGCGGGCGAACATCGCGGCGGATCT
>CACXDR010000158.1 GCA_902766415.1 uncultured Lachnospiraceae bacterium | reverse complement strand
AGTAAAATCTATCATATCAGCATTTTCCCGTGATTGCGCGGAAAATTTGAAAAGAAGGACATTCTGTGAGAAAAGAACGTACAGGACGTACCGTCCGGTGTTAAAATAAAAGCGGAACGCCGGCCGGAAGACCCTGAAACGGAAAGACCGGGGCCGGAAGACCCGGGAACCGGAACACCCGGGCCGGCAAGACAGTGATAACTATGATACGGAGGGACCATTATGGAGAATATGATCAACGGAACCACCGGCGGGGCAGAGACTGCCGGAGAAAACAGGCTTAATGTGATCGCTACGACGGACGCGCCGGGCGCGTTCGGGCCGTACTCCCAGGCGATCGAGGTGAACGGTATGATCTACGCCTCCGGGCAGATCCCGGTGGACCCGGCGACAGGCACGGTGCCGGAGGGGATCGCGGCGCAGGCGGAGCAGAGCTGCAAAAACGTCGGCGGGATCCTTAAGGCGGCGGGCAGCGGCTTTGAAAAGGTCGTGAAGACGACCTGCTTCCTCGCGGACGTTGCGGATTTCGCGGCCTTCAACGAGGTCTACGCAAAGTACTTTATCTCAAAGCCCGCGCGGAGCTGCGTCGCGGTGAAGGATATCCCGAAGGGTGTGCTCTGCGAGATCGAAGTGATCGCGGTAAAGTGAGACTGTGGAAACGCCGGAGGGCGCCCCATCGGGGCGCCTTTTTGTGTATACAGTGATCCGCGGCGTCCGGGCCATGTACATACATCTTAAGAATATGATCCGAAATATTCCCGTAACAATAGTATGTTTTGAAATAATTATGTATAATGGTAGTGCAATTAACATTTTGAAAAAATGTGTTCATTAAACGAGGGAGGGGGTGCGGTATGGCCGGTAAGATCCGCGAGGTCAATGACCAGTATGAAGAATACGCGCCGCCAAGGTGCCCGAAGACGCCGTATCACCGGCCGCTGAAGCCGTTCTTCCTTGCGGCAGCGGCCCTGGCAGTGACGGCAGGGACCATCGCGACGGCGAAGACCACGGCGCCGAGGCCGGTCCAGGCGGAAAGGGCGGTCACAGCCGCCTATGTGCCGGCATCGACCGCGGCGGCTCCTTCCGGGACGCCGGGTCCGTCTCCCGCAGCAGCGCTGCCCGGTGAGACCAGGCAGTCACAGGAGAGGACCACAGAGGCCGGAGGCGGGCAGGAAAGCAGCATCAACCGCGTTCTCCAGCCGGAGGAGACGCTGCCGGTATCTACGGAGACGGAAGGGCTTCCTGCGGTGACGCTTCCGGAGCTTCTGCAGACTGTCGCGGAGACGGTCCTGCCGACACAGCAGACGGCCGGGACCTCAGCTGTCCCCACCGTGACGGAAACGCAGACGCAGACGCAGGAAACGTTTATGGGACATCTTCATTCCACCAGCGGCGTGAAGGGCGGCGGTGGCGGCGGCGGTGGTGGCGGCGGCACTACGAACCGCAGGTCCTCGGAAGAAAACCGGGACGAGCAGGATACGTCAGTCTCGGAGGAGGTCACGGAGCCGTCAGAGGAGATCACACAGCCGTCGGAGGAGATCACGCAGCCGTCGGAGGAGATCACGGAGCCGTCGGAGGAGGACACGGACCCGGTCGTTACGGAGCCGTCGGAGGAGGACACAGACCCGGTCGTCACGGAACCGTCAGAGGAGGACACAGATCCGGTCGTTACGGAGCCGTCGGAAGAGGACACGGACCCGGTCGTCACGGAGCCGTCGGAAGAGATCACGGACCCGGACGAAACGGGGTCGTCGGAGGATATCACGCAAACAGAAGAGTCGTCGGAGCCGGATGAAACGGATCCGACGGAGCCGGAGGAGGAGCATGTCGAGCCGGATATGTCCCTGAGTTATCCCGAGTACGTGGCGGATAATAACGGCTCCTACTATATCATCACCGGAGAGCTGTATACCGACGGGGACGAGGTCGAGGACGTTTACTGGACAGACGCGAACGGCAGCAGCGGAAGCGGGTCGTTCGAATCGGACGGCGGATCGGGCGTATGGCCGCTCAGGGTCGATTACCGCCCGGGCGATGATGCAGGCTTTGCGGAGTATGTGACCGTATACGTCAGGTACAGCTGGACAGACCAGAACGGTACGAGACACGCGGGCACCACGAGCATGGATGTTTATTTCTGACAGAAGGGGGTATGAAGATGAGCAGTAAGAAGGGCGGTTCAAGCCAGGGCGGAAAGCTTTTGATCCTTGTTGTGCTGTTCCTGATCGCCGTCGGGTCCGGTTTTGCCGTACCGGGCGAAATGGGTGCCGCGGTCCGGAGGAGCATCGCGGAAACCTTCCGGATCTTTAAGGACGGGTCAGGCGCGTTCGGCCTTCCGGTCTTTGTCAGCTGCGCTGCGGCGGTCCTTTTCGTCGCGATCCTTTCCACGATCCTCAAGATGGCGGCCAATGCCACGGTGCGCGACGCGCATTCCCAGACGGTAGCGGAGCTGATCTGCGCGGTCATCACATATCTTTCCTGGATCGCCGGGATCGTGTGGGTCCTGATCCTGCTCGGCGTCAACGTGGCAGGCGTGTTCGCAGGCTTAGGAATTATTTCCCTGATCCTCGGCTTCGCGGCGGAGAGCCTGATCGAGGACGTCATCACCGGATTCTTCATTATATTCGAGCATCAGTATGACGTGGGCGATATCATCGTCCTCGACGATTTCCGCGGCGTCGTCGAAAAGATCGGCGTCCGCACGACGACCATCCGCGACGACGGAAACAACTTAAAGGTGGTCAACAATTCGGACATCCGCAATTTCCAGAACCGGTCGAGAAAGGAATCCGTGGCTGTCGCGATCATCGGCATCACCTACGGGCAGGACGTCGAAGAGTTCGAAAGGATCGTGAAGGAGAATCTTCCGGACGTGAAGGCGAAGTACCCGGAGGTCTTCACGGGCCCCATCATCTACAAGGGGATCGAAGAGCTCGCGGACAGCTCCGTCAACGTGAAATTCACCGCGGACTGCACGGAGGCGCAGATCTTCAACGCGAAGCGGCTTCTGAACCGGGAGATCAAGATCATGTTCGACAAGAACGGGATCGAGATCCCGTTCCCGCAGCTCGACGTGCACAGTATCCCGTAAGAGGCGGATACCGGAGAAAAGCATAGATTTTAAAACGACAGGGCAGCCGGCGGCTGCCCTGTCGTTCTGTAAGTTCCATGCATCAGTCCTCGTCGGGAAGCTCCCGCCGTCCCTTCGGCTTCGACGAGTCGATCATCGCGATGCTGTCGCGCGGGTTCAGCACGATGTAATCCATGCGGTCGCGGGCGGCAGGCAGGTAATGCTCAAGGATGGGCAGGAGGAGCATGGCGGT
>CACXDR010000157.1 GCA_902766415.1 uncultured Lachnospiraceae bacterium | reverse complement strand
TCCGGACGATATTCCTCTGGACGGATGAAAAGGTCGGCTATGAGGGCGTGGATCCCGGCGTTTACGTCCAGTCGGACGGCGGGGCGGTCGACCACTTCGACCCGGCGCCGATGTACAACAGCCGGGAGCTTTACGAGAAGAACAGGAAACGCGAGCTGCGCTACGCTGAGGGCGGCGTCAGCATCGTGGGCTCCTGCGCGCCGTACCTGAACGGGTGGATCCTGACCCGCGGCGAGACCTTCATGACGACGGAGTCCAGCAACGTGCTGTTCTCCAACTCCGTCTTCGCTGCGGCCGGCAACGCGAACGGCGTCGCGGCCTGCGGCTGGGCGGCCATCACGGGGCGCGGCCCGAAGTGCGGTATGCACATCCCGGAAAACCGCCTCGCGAAGATGGAGGTCCGGATGGAGTGCAGGCTCGAAACGCCGAGGGACTGGGACATCGCGGGCTACGCGCTCGGGAAGCTGCTGATCCGGCACAACAACGACGTCCCAGTGCTGACGGGAGACTTCCATAATGTGGACGTGATCCGCCTGAAGCGGATGTTCTCCGCGATCGCGGTCACCTCCGGCCTTGAGATCTGCCACATTGAGGGGATCACGCCGGAGGCGGTGACAAAGGAGCAGGCACTCGGCGGGAAGACAGAATATCCGGTCCTCCGCATCACCCAGGAGGATTACGACGATGCGGTGAGATGCCTCTGCGACGAAGGCAGCGGACCGGTCCAGCTGGTCACGGTCGGGTGCCCGCACTACTCACTGCAGGAGCTCCGCGACGCCGCGAACTATATCCGGGGCAAAAAGGTCAGGGAGGGCGTCCGCCTGATCTTCTGGACCAGCTCCTCCATCAGGGAGGCTGCAAGGCTGTCCGGGTATCTGAAGATCATCGAGGACGCCGGCGCGACGGTCGGGACGAACGGATGCCCGCTGGTGCAGGGACCAAACTGCTACCGCGGCGTGACCGGCATGGCGGCCGATGCGGCCAAGCAGGCGCATTACAACCGATCCTGGCTTGATAAGGGCAGCAGGATGTACTACGGCACGATGGAGCAGTGCGTCGACGCCGCGGTCTCCGGCATCTGGGGGGCATGATATGGAAAAAACGACTGTGATCAAGGGCCGTCCTGCCTTCAAGGGGATCGCGGAGGGCCGCGCGATGGTGTGCCCGACGAGTATCCAGGGCTGGGCCGGCGTAGAGGCAAAGACCGGCAATATCATTGAAAAGGGCCATGTCCACGAAGGCGAGTCCTTCGGCGGAAAGATCCTTGTGATCCCGTCCAGCAAGGGCTCCTGCGGCTGGGCCGGCCTGTTCCAGGGCCCGCTCGCCCTGTCAGGCATAAAGCCGCTCGGCTGGGTCGTGCAGTACGCGGACTCCAAGGTCGGCGTGGCCGGCACGCTGACGGGCGTGCCGATGGTGGCGGATTTCCCGGACGACGTCAATATCTTTGACTATATCAAGGACGGGGACCGCCTGATCGTAAACGGAAACGACGGAACGGTGACCATTATCAGGGAAGACTGAAAAGGAGGCACCCAATGAGTAAAAAGATCCAGCACACAGGCGGCATCAGCCCGTCCCTTCCCTATTCTCCGGGAATCGAGTACGGAGACATCCTGTTCGTGGCGGGTCAGGTCGGCGACGCGGAAGACGGCTCGGTCCCGGAGGATATCGGGGCACAGACCGAAAACGCGATCCTGAACGCGAAGCGGATCATCGATTCGGCAGGATATTCCCTGGACAACGTCCTGCAGGCCAGGGTCTTCCTCGCGAAGAAGGAGGATTTTGCGGGAATGAACGCCGCGTACAGGAAATATTTCGGCGGGGAGCACAATATTGCCCCGACGAGGTACGTGGTCATAGCGCCTCCGGTGGATGACAGATATCTGGTGGAGATCGCTTTTATCGTTGGTAAATAAGCCTGTTTGCTCCGGGGCGGTCCTGTCCCGGAGCTTTTCATAACAAGGTGTCAGTGAGGAGGAAGACGATGGAAAGAAAGTATTGCAGTATTTTCAATGACGCGCTTGGCCCGGTCATGACCGGCCCGTCCAGCTCCCATTCCGCCGGCTGCGGCAGGATCGGGAAAACGGCGTCCGGACTGTGGGGGAGGGACATCCTCCGCGCGGACGTATTCTTTGAGGAGAAGGGCTCCTACCCCAGCACCTACATCGGCCAGGGCTCGAACTTCGGCTTTACCGGGGGTCTGCTCGGATGGGATACGGACGACCCGCGGCTGAAGGATTCGGTGGAGCTGGCCCGGGAAATGGGCCGGACTATCCGTTTCCGGAAGAAGGACCTCGGCTTCCATCATCCGAACGAGGCGGAGATCTGCGTCTACAACGAGGACGGCAGCGTCGGGATGTCCCTGCTCACCTATTCGATCGGCGGCGGGATGTTTGAGATCACCAGGATGGACGGCTTCCGTGTCATGATAGACGGAGGCTCCACGCAGGCCTTCGTGCGCTGCGTCTCGGAGGACGCCGCGCGGGAGACGGAAAAGCTTCTTGCCGCGCATCAGGCGGAATACACGCATGAGGACCGGGAGGGGGCCGGGCGTCTTTATACGGTGCGGTTTGCGCCGGGACAGGAGACGGAGTGGCTCGAGGCCCTGCGCGCGGAGAGCGGTGTGGATTATCTCCGGTACGCGAGGCCGGTCATGCCGGTGGTCCGCCGCGCGGGGAGCAGCATGCCGTTTTTCAACGCGGCGGAGGCCCTGGAATATGCGGAAAAGCATGATATGGCGATCGCGGACCTGGCTGCCGCCTACGAGTCCGCCCTGGGCGTCGTCGACAAGGAGGAGATCCGCCGGCTGACCGACAAGGTCATAAGCGCGATGCGCAGGTCGACGGAGGCGCCGGACCCGGACACGACGAAAATGTACGGCTTCCTTCCGTACTCCGCGAGAAAGATGCAGAAAAAGCTCGGTAAGGCGAAGACCTTTGACACGGGCCTTCTCGGGAAGGCGATGATGGCGGCGGTCGCGGTCATGGAGAACAGCTGCGCGCACAATATCATCGTCGCGTCCCCGACGGCGGGCTCCAGCGGCGTCGTCCCGGCCGGCGTGGTCACGCTGGCGGACGCCACGGGGGCCTCTGAGGAGGAGCTCCGCAGCGCGCTCCTCGCGGCGGGCCTGGTGGGCGTCTTTATCGCGAACCAGGCGACCTTCGGCGGCGAGGTCGGCGCCTGCCAGGCAGAGAACGGGTCCGCGAGCGCCATGGCGGCGGCAGGGGCTGCCGCGCTGCTCGGCGGCACCGTGGCGGAGTGCTTTGCCAGCGCCTCACTCGCGCTCCAGAACATGCTGGGCCTGATCTGCGACCCGGTCGCCGGCCTGACGGAGATCCCCTGCATCAGCAGGAACGTGTCGGCGGTCTCCAACGCGGTCATGAGCGCGAACATGGTCCTTCTCGGCTTCGATCCGGTGATCCCGCTGGATGAGACCATCATCACCATGGGCAAGGTCGGGGAGATGCTGCCGGGCGAGCTCCGCTGCACCTGCGGCGGCGGCCTGTGCACGAGCCCGACCGGCAGCTGCATCCAGAAAAGGATCGACGCGGAAAGGCCGGTCCTCTGATTCAGGAGAATCCCCGGAGGGTCTGTGCTATAATATGTATCGGGGGGTCGCGGAAATGGAAATAAGGAAAGCGGAGCGCGGGGAAGAGCAGGAGATCCTCGCACTTTACGAGGACCTGATCGTCCGCATGCGCGGGTCGGAATACCGTCCCACATGGGAAAAGGGCGTCTATCCTGTCATGAGCGACATCCGCTCCGCGGTGGAGGCGGGGACCATGTTCATCGCCCGGAAGGGCGGGACCGTGGCTGCCGCTGTCATCTGCAACCACCGGCAGGGCGAAGGGTATGAACGTGTGCGGTGGAACGTCGAAGCGTCCGGCAGAGAAGTCTCCGTGATCCATCTCCTGGCGGTCCGCCCGGAGCTTCATAACCGGGGGATCGGGGAAAGGCTCCTCCGGCACGTCATCGATGTGTGCCGTGAGGATGGCGTCCGGGCAGTGCGTCTCGACACGCTGCCGTGGAACCGGCCCGGCCGGAGGCTTTATGAAAAGACCGGTTTTGTTTACTGCGGAGAGACGCGCCTTGCCTATCCCCCTGTAGGGGAGATCCCCTTCAGCATGTTTGAGTACAGTCTTGATCCGGAGGACCGGTGACGGTCCGCGCAGGACGCGGCGCCTGTCATTCAGGGACGGATCTCTTTAAGGGAGGAAAACTGCCATGTATGAGCTTGTCCAGGTATCGGAAAACTGTTTCTATATCGAGAGCCCGGCGAAGATCGGCCTTGTAAGGACCGGGGGCAGCGAGGTCTGCCTGATCGACAGCGGGAACGACAAGGACGCCGGGAAAAAGGTGAAACGCATCCTGGATCTCTACGGATGGACCCTGAAGGCCATCTACAACACGCACTCGCACGCCGACCACATCGGCGGGAACCTGCATCTCCAGCGGAATACCGGCTGCAGGGTGTACGCGCCCGGGATCGAACGCGACTTCACGGAGCATCCGGTCCTCGAGCCCTCGTACCTTTACGGCGGCTGCCCGCCGAAGGAGCTGCGGCACAAATTCCTGATGGCGCAGGGGTGCGAGGTTTTCCCGCTGACGGACGCCTGCCTGCCGGAGGGCATGAAGGCGGTCCCGCTGCCGGGCCACTCCTTTGACATGACCGGCTTCCGCACCGCGGACGATGTCGTCTATCTCGCGGACTGCCTTTCCTCGGAGGCGACGCTTGAGAAGTACGGGGTCGGCTTCATCGCCGACGTCGGGGCGTATCTTGCGACGCTTGAAGAGGTGGAAAAGATGAAGGCCGCGCTCTTCATTCCTTCGCATGCGGAGCAGACGGAGGATATCGCGCCGCTCGCGAGGAGGAACATCGAAAAGGTACACGAGATCGCCGGCGTGATCACGGACATCTGCGCGGCGCCTGCCTCCTTCGAGAAGATCCTGAAGGAGCTGTTCGGCCATTACGGCCTCGTCATGAACTTCGAGCAGCACGCGCTGGTCGGAAGCACCGTCCGGTCCTATCTTACCTGGCTGAAGGACGAGGGACGCGTCGAATCGTTCTTCGAGGACAACATGCTCCTGTTCAGGAGCATGGCATAACAACCGGCAGGACATGAAACTCAGTGTGAAGCCCGGAAGGGCGTCCGGGAGCTTGAAAGGGAGGAAGAGGGAGATGAGAAAGAAGCGTCTTATGGCTTTCGCGGCGGCGATGGTCTCCGCCGCTCTGGTGCTCGGCGCGTGCGGCGCGAAGGGATCCGGCAGTACAGGCAATGCGGGTAGCGCGGGAAAGACGTTCCCGGCAGCGGCAGAGGATGCCGGGAAGGGCGCTGCCGCTGAGGCAGAGGATCCGAAGGGCGCGGCGGGCGATGCTGCCGGCAAGGCGGAGGAAACCGCGGGTGCAGGCAGCGGCGCTGTAAAGGAAGCCGCCGGGAACGGCACGGAGAGTGCCGCGGGGAATTCCGGCGCCGGCGGGAGCGCGCCCTCACTGGCGGAACGGCTCGCCGGGAAATACCTCTGCGAGGGCGCGGAGGACGGCACCTACGTGCTTGAGCTTATGGACGTTTACGGCAACCTTTTCGCGAAGGGCGGAACGGCCATGGAAAGCGGGGAGGACGGCTTCCCCGAGCCCTATTCCTTCTGGGCCATGGAAATCGTCCCGAAGGAGGCCGGCGCGCTGCAGAGCACGGATCAGGACAGCGCGGACATCGGCGTCCTTACCTTCTCCGTCATGTCGAACAACGGGAAATACTGGAGCGCCCCGGCAGAGGGGAGCATCGCGCTCACCGCGGACGGGATCGTCTTCACCGGCACGGACGGCGCCCCGGAGCCGCTTGAGGGCAGGAAGGAGCGGATGGAGTTCCGCCGCTATGAGGAGAAGGACGCTGAGGACAGCGAAGAGGTCCCCGGCCTCTATTCCCCGGCCCTGCCGCAGGAATGGGGCGGAGAGATCCCGGAGGCGCTTTACGGCCTCTGGAAGGAGAAGGGCGCGGATACGCCGTTCTTCCTTGAGATTTCCAGAATAAAGAACACGGAGGGAAAGCCGCGCGGCGCTGTCCGGATCTACCGGAAGGCTCCCGGCGCGGAGGTCGAGCTCGGAGACGGCGCTTTCCTCTTTACCGAAGCCCCGGACGGGACCCCGCAGGGAGCGGAGGCGGCCGGGACCATCCTTGCGTGCTGCACAGCGCTCGGGACGGGGGATATGCCCGTGGACTTCTCGCATGATCTCATCCTGAAGGACCGGAACACGCTGACCTTCAAGGGGGACGCGGCCGGCGGGACCTCCGCGGACAGCATCTTTTCCGCGGAACAGGATACCGTATTCGAGCGGGCAGACGTGTCTGACGTCCCGCTTACGGCCCTTGCGGAGCCGGACGATATCAAAGCGATCCGCCATGAGCTGAGCGTGAAGACGCAGGAGGGCACCCGGAGCGTGGTCCCGCAGTTCCTTGCCGCGGACGATATCGAAAACAACGGCGGCCATTTCCTGAGGGTCGGAGACCTTGTCTTCTTCCGCGACGTGCGGGAGGGACTGAAGGGCCGGACCGCGCTCTGGGGATCGTTCCTCAGTATGCCGGAGCTCGGGCAGGGCGCCAGTGTCTGCTATTACGACCTGCGCACCGGGGAGACCGGCACCGCGTTTACTGACAACGGGTACGGCCCTCTCTGGTACCAGGGCGGGCGCATCTGGTCCGCGGAGCAGGTTCCTTCTGACGGGAACTACACCGTGCAGAACCTGCATTCCTGCTGGCCTGACGGCAGCGGGCTCAGGGCATTTACCAGGGAAAGCTTCGTGTCGGTCAGCGGTGTTTCGGAGAAAAACCTTCTCCTTGCGGCGACGGAGTACAGGGACGGGAAAGGCTCCTGCCAGATCTACGGGGACGGGGAGTATCCTGTCGCCTCCTATGAACCGCAGGACGGGGAGTACATCGTCCACAGCGGCTTTTCCGGCGAGGACCTGATCGTGGTCACCTGCCCGGAGATGGGGAAGTATGAGGTGCTGCAGCTCTGCTCCGACACCGGCGACATCGTCCGCCTGGGCTTTCTGCCGTCGGATGAGGAAAGGGAATACTGCGCCCCCGACATCGTCCAGACATATACGGAGGACGGAAAGATCTGGCTTGGCATCGGCTGGTTCGCCGGCACCGGGCATTTCCTCAATCTGTACGATGTGGTGCGGATGACGTCCCGGAAGGCGGACAGCCTTGAGACGGTGCCGCTGGAGGACCAGAGCTTCAATATCGACGAGCACGGGGAAACGCCGCGCTTCTTCCTGAACGGGGCGGATGAGCTGCTCCTTTCGGCGCATGATCCCGACGGGGAGGTCTTCCTGTCCGAGTTCTCCTGGGGAGACCTGATCTATCAGGACAGCCCCTACAGCGCCATCCTGCTGGAGGAGGGCTTCATCCCGGAATCCGGATCCATGGGACACGCGGAGAAGAACGCGAAGATCCTGCAGACAGCTGAGATCGCCGGGGATTCGGCGTGGATCATCACCGCGGAGGCGTCCCGCGCGCCGGAGGAGGATATTGGATGGAGAGAGGCCTACGCGGCCGATAAAATGACGTGGCAGCGGATCAAGGTGATGAACGTGACGCTTCCTGCCAAAGGAGGCCTGCCCGTTGAGACGATCATGGAGGGAAGCGGTAAATGAGTTATCTGACACTCGGGAACGGCGACCAGCTTTACTATGAGGACACGGAGAAGGGAGAGAAGACGGTGGTCATGCTCCACGGATGGAGCAGCAGCCACGAGGTGTACGACCCGGTCGTGAAAAAGCTCAGGAAAACGGTCCGCTGCGTGACCTATGACCACCGGGGGCACGGAAAGAGCCGGGACATACGGAACACGGCGGTGACGCTTGACACGCTGGCGTATGACCTGAACCGTCTCATCCGGACGCTGGACCTTAAGGACATCACGCTGGCCGGGTGGTCCATGGGTGCCGCGGTCAGCATGCGGTATATGGCGGAGTACGGCTGCGGCAGGCTCTGCCAGGCGGTGCTCTGCGACATGTCCCCGAAGCAGATGAATGACGACCGCTGGCAGCTCGGGCTGAACCGGGGGAGCTATACCAGGGAGACCATGGCGCAGGACGCGGGCAAGGATTTCTACGATATTTACCGGAGCTTCGTCTTTAACACCATCCCGAAGCTTGAAAAGGTCCCGGAGCCGCTGATCCGGCGGGCGCTTATGAAAGAGCTCAACGGCTGCAGCGTGGAGATCCTGAAGTCCCTGTCCCAGTCCATGAAGGAAGCGGACTTAAGGAAGGACGTGGAAAAGATCACCGTGCCGGTGAACTATTTTTACGCGGATCCCGGCTCCCTCTTCTCCCCGGCCCTTGCCGTGTGGTACAGGGAGCACGTCCGCGCGCCGTACCGCTCCGTCATTTTCCCCGCGAGCACCCACATGATGATATCGGATCATCCGGACCGGTTCGCGTCGGAGCTCCTGAAGGTGATCAGGGGAGAAGTCGTGTATAAGGAGCGAAGCGTCCCGGGACAGCAGAGCTGACACGGAAGGGGGCGGAGAGAGGTCCGGGACCCGGAGCAGAAAAGCTGACGCGGGAGGGGCGGAAGGCGTTCTGCGGCCGGGAACGAAGGGGCCGCCCTGAATACTCCCGTCCCCTGCAGAAGCGGGGGTGTTCCTGCAGGATACTGATAAAGGAGAAGCATGAGAAAAGAGACTGCGTGGTGGAAGCGCACGTTTATCTACCAGATCTACCCGAAGAGCTTCCTGGACACCACGGGCAGCGGGACCGGGGACCTCGAGGGCATCATCCGCCGGCTCGATTATCTTAAAAAGCTGGGGACCGGCGCCCTGTGGCTCACGCCGGTCTACCCGTCGCCCGGCGTGGACAACGGGTACGATATCTCCGATTACACCGCCATCGATCCGGCCTACGGAACGATGGCGGATTTTGAACGTCTTGCGGCGGAAGCCGGAAAGCGCGGGATCCGCATCCTGATGGATCTTGTGTACAATCACAGCTCGGACCGGCACCCATGGTTCCTTATGTCAAAAAGGGACCGGACGAACGAGAAGGCGGACTGGTATATCTGGCGGGACCCGAAGGAAGGGACCGTGATCCCCGCGGACGGGTCGGCGCCGGAGGGCGGCGAACCCACCAACTGGCGGGGCATCTTCGGGGGCTCCGTCTGGACCTGGTGCCCGGAGCGGCGGCAGTACTACTACCACACCTTCGCGAAGGAGCAGCCGGACCTGAACTGGGAGCTGCCGGAGGTGCGGCGGGCGCTGTTTGACGCCGCGCGGTTCTGGCTGGACCACGGCGCGGGCGGCTTCCGGATCGACGCGATCACCTATATCAAAAAGCCGGCGGTGCTCCGCGACGGTGCGCCGGATTCTCCGGACGGCACCGTGAGCGTCCACACCATGACGGCAAACACGCCGGGGATCCTTGATCATCTGAGGGAATTCCGGAAGGAGGTGTTCGACGGGCGCGATATCGTCACCGTCGGGGAGGCAAACGGCGTGCCCGCGGAGGAGCTGAAGGACTGGGTAGGACAGGACGGCGTTTTCAGCATGCTGTTCGAGTTCAGCCATGTGCTCCTTCCCTTTGAGGGGCCGGAGATCTGGTGCCGTCCGAAGCCGTGGCGTCTCACGGAGCTGAAACGCGCGCTCCGGAAAAGCCAGGACGCGGTGAAGGACCAGGGCTGGCTTCCCGTCTATTTTGAGAACCATGACCGGGCGCGCTCCGTGAATTATTTCTTCGAGCAGCCCTTCGCGGGCGATGCCGGCAGCCCGGATGCGGCAGGCTCTGACGAAGGAAGAAACGCAGGTTCCGCCGCTGCGGGAAGCAGCCCTGCCGGCCCCGGCGCTGCGGAGGACCGGCAGGAGGTGATCACGCGCCGCGCGAAGGCGCTGGCCGCGGTCCTCTTCACGCTCCGCGGAACGCCCTTTGTCTACCAGGGGGAGGAGCTCGGCATGCCGGACGCGGACTGGAAGGATCCCGCGGAATTCAACGATCTTTCCACCCGCTGGCAGTATGAGAACGCCCTCCGGGAGGGCTTTTCCCCGGAGGAGGCGCTTAAGTTTGCCGCCTTCTTCAGCCGGGACAATGCCCGGACGCCCATGCAGTGGAGCGCGGAGGAGAACGCGGGCTTCAGCCCGGCCGGAGCAGGCGCCGCGGCGCCCTGGCTCCCGGTCCATGAAGACCACATCTTCAGGAACGCGGCAGCGGAGGAGCAGGACCCGGATTCTGTCCTTCACTGCTTCCGAAGGCTCGCGGCGCTTCGCGCCGGGACGGAGGAGCTGGTCTCCGGAGGCTATGAGGACCTTCTGCCGGAGAGCGAGGATATCTACTGCTTCGCCCGGGTCCTCGGGGACCGCGCCGTGATCACGGCGGTGAATTTCAGCAGCCGGGAAACGGAGGTCCCGTGGGACAGGCTTCTCGAAAGGCTTCCCGCCGGGGTGTCCGGCAGCAGCCGGGAGGTGCTGTTTTCAAGCGTCCCGGAGCATTCG
>CACXDR010000156.1 GCA_902766415.1 uncultured Lachnospiraceae bacterium | reverse complement strand
TCTTCCGCTCGTCCCACGCCTGGCTCATTTCAAGCGAGAGGATGGCGCGGATGTTCGCGATACCGGTCTTCCGGTTCTGCTCAAGGATCCCGGCGAGCTTCATGTACTGGCGGAGGCCGCAGTTCCGCCCGAACTCGTGGTAGACCTTTCCTTCCCCGGCGCCTGTCTTAAGCTGCATCAGGGACCTGGACATTTCCTCGTAGGCGTAATGCACGGGCCCGCCGGAGGCCTCATAGTCCGCGACGATATACTCCCAGGCGAGGCGTATGGTCATGCCTGCGCCGATAAAGATCATGAACTTTGAGACGATCTCCGGATAGTCGAGGAGCATCTGCTTCCGGCGCTCCTTTTCCGTATCCTTTACCTCCTTCAGCGAACGCAGGTGCAGGAGGAAGGCAGAAACGATCCCGAGAAGCGGGAGGACCGCGTAGTTCTCCTTCCGTTCCTGGCTGTAGCTCAGCGCTTTTCCTTCGAAATCGCCGGGAAGCCGGAGCCCCGCCTCGGAAGCCTGGCTTCTGTCAAGCTCGCCGAGCCTTGACTGGAAGCGTTTCATCAGGGCGGTCTCCTCATCCGCCAGGGGCGGGAGGACGGTGACCGGCACCGCGAAATCCTCCGTACCCTGGCTTCCGGGGGAGGAAAGGCGCGCCGTCAGGATGACCTCCGCCGGCTCCTCCAGGGATCCGTTCCTGACCTCGCCGTATGAGGTCAGGACGTCCGGGGCCGAGGAGGTCCAGGAGACGCGTACCCCGTACGAGGGCACGCGGGTGGGAAGCTGAAGATCCGTCCGCACCTCCGCGAGGCTTCCGTTGTCCCCGGCAAGGGTCTCCGTGAGCTCTGCCATGCAGGCTGCGAATGCTTCGCTCAGCTCTTCCGGACGGTAGACCTGCGGGGAGACCGGGACGTCGACGGTCTCCGGCTTCCCCGTAAGGCCTTCGACGACGACGGAATAGTGCTCCGTGCTGCCTCCGTAGGAGTCTCTGGGGAGCATGTTCCCGCCCGCGAGGTCCGTGCCGGACGGGGCAAACCTTACGGCAAGGAAGTAGAGGAGGAACCCTGCCGCGACGCAGAGGATCTGCGCCTTCCACCGTTTCAGATATTTCATGCGGGACCTCCTTTAAAGCTCGATCGCGAGGATCCTTGAAGCCAGCTGCGCCGCGAAAAGATAGATGGCCATGCAGACCGTCATGGTGATCCTTCCGGCGGGCGTGGTGTACATGGGGCGGAAAAAGCCGGGGCTCGTCAGGTCCACGTAGATCACGATGATCACCGGGACGATGTTCATGATGCTCTGCTCAAAGCGCCTGGACGCGGTCATCGTGAGGATCTCCTCCTTGACCTGGATCTTGTCCCCGATCGTCTCCGCGGTATGGTTGATGATCGGGACGAGCTCCCCGCCGCTCCGCTTCGCGACGCGCAGGACCTTCGAGAAGTTCCGGATGTCCTCGCAGGAGGAGCGCTCCGCGAACTCTTCGAAGGCGCGCTCCACAGGGACGTTCATGGAGACGAGGTGGGAGATGTGGCTGAACTCCCGGACGATCATGCTGTCCTCCCCGTAAAGGAGGATGAGCTCGCGGACGCTTTCCTCCAGGGCGTTCTCCATGGAATAGCCCGCGGAAAGCGTCCCGGCAAGGACCGAGAGCCCCTCCCTGAATTCCGTGACCAGCCGCTGCTTCCTGGCGGGGACCAGGTCCTTTTTCCTGTAGAACGGATAAAGGAAGGCCGCGGGAGAGAGGATCAGGAAGAATACGGCGCTCCGGTAGAACACGTATGAGAAGACCGCCAGCGCCGCGAGGGCCTTCGCGGCAAGCGTAAGGTACTCCTTCGCCGTCAGCCGGAGCACACTGTAGTCCGGCACCTGGATCTCGTGCGCGGTGCGCGCACGTACCGTTTCATCAGATTTCTTTTTAAGGAAGCTCGATCCCTGCCGACCGGAGCTTTGCCGTGTTCCGGAGCTCTCCTGTTTTTCTGAGCGTTCCTTCGACGCGTCCGCGCCGTCCGCTTTTCTGTGTATCCTCCTCAAAGGTATAAAGCTCATGAAGTTCGATCTCCCCGTTGATATAGTCTCCGACCTCGACGATGGAAAGGACGTGGCGGCTCCTGTCGCGGAGACGCCCGAGGTGCACCATGATGTCCAGCGCGCCCGCGATCTGCGCCCGGATCGCGGCGAGCGGAAGGTCCGCCCCGCAGAGGACCATGGTCTCAAGGCGTGAAAGCATGTCCTTCGGCGAGTTGCCGTGGCCGGTGGAAAGGCTTCCGTCGTGCCCGGTGTTCATAGCCTGCAGCATATCCAGCGCCTCCGCGCCGCGGACCTCCCCGACCACGATCCGGTCCGGGTTCATGCGGAGGCTCGCGCGGATCAGGTCCGCGATGGTCACCGCGCCCTCGCCCTCCGCGTTCGCGGTCCTTGTCTCAAGCCGCACCAGGTTGCGGATATGGCAGAGCCGGAGCTCGGCCGAGTCCTCGATCGTGATCACGCGGTCATCGTCCGGGATGTAGGCCGAGAGCGCGTTCAGGAAGGTAGTCTTGCCGGAATTGGTGCCGCCGCTGATGAAGATGTTGTAGCCCGCCTTTACGAGCTTCTTCAGAAAGGCGGCGGCCTCGGCTGTTACAGAGCCGTAACCGATGAGCCGCTCCATGGAGATCGCCTCCGGGAATTTGCGGATGGTCACGACCGGTCCGTCCAGAGAGATGGGCGGGAGCACGACATGGACACGGCTCCCGTCCTCCAGACGGGCGTCCGCGATGGGGACCGACACGTTGACTGCGCGGTTCACGCGGCTCACGATCTGCTGGATCATATCTTCAAGCTGTTCGTCGCTTTTAAAGGAGCGGTCCCACTTGAGGACCCGGCCGCCGGATTCGACAAAGATGTTGTCCCTGCCGTTCACCATGATCTCGGTGATCTCTTTCCGGTCGACGAGCTCCTGGAGGATGTCCAGCCTCCGGAAGGCGTTGAACAGTGAGGATCTTAAGCGGTACTTCTCGCGGACCGGGAGGAACGTCTCCCGCTCCGCGGCGCTGATCTCCTCGTCGATCATGGCGTATAGGTCCTCGTCGAGGACGTGGCGCATGCCCTTTAAGGAGGAGGAGATCCGCCCGTGGATGGTATCATAAAGCCCGGATGAATTATTCATGGACCTGTCCTTTCAAAATGTTTTGCTTTTCACATACAAAGACGGAGAACGCGCGGAAAAGGTTCACCGGAAACAAAAATTTTTTTGAAAAATTTTTTGAGGGAAGAAAATGCCGGGATTTAAAACCCATTGACGAAGTAGGCGAATGGGGTTAATGTGGATGATGAAAACAGCACCTCTGAAGCCTGAACTGCGGAGGAGATCTACCTATGAATATCACACAGATCAAATACGTCCTGGAGACTGCGCGCTCCTCCTCGATCCGGGAGGCGGCGACGAAGCTGTTCATCTCCCAGCCTGCGCTTTCGACCAGCATCAGGGAACTGGAGGAAGAGCTGGGGATCGTGATCTTTGAGCGGACCAACAAGGGGATCACCATCACGGACAGCGGGAGAGAGTTCCTGAACTATGCAAAAAAAGCCGCTGCCCAGTATGAGATCATGGAGGACCGCTATCTTTCAAAGGACCGCGGAAAGGAACATTTTTCCGTGTCCGCGCAGCATTACAACATCGCGATCCGGGCGTTTTCGGAGGTGATCCGGAAAAGCGATCCGGAAAAATATGTGTTTTCCCTCCACGAGACGAAGACCATGGAGGTCCTGGAGGACGTCCGGAGCCTGAAAAGCGAGGTCGGGATCATTTCCTTTTCCGGCGCCAGCGAGAAGATCATCAAAAAGCTGATCCGGGAATACGGGCTGGAGTTTACCCCGCTCATGCAGAGAGAGACCTATGCCTATGTCTGGAAGGGGCATCAGTTTGAGGGGCGGACCGAGATATCTATAGAGGAGCTGTCGGACTATCCCTGCATCCTGTTTGACCAGAGCGATGACAGCAACTTTTATCTTCCGGAAGAAGCCATGGCCGACTATGATTTTAAAAAGCTGATCAAGTCGGACGACCGGGCGACCACCATGGAGCTGATCGCGGAGCTCCACGGCTATTCCATCGGCTCCGGGATGCTTTCCGGGGACGATGCTCTACTTAAGGGCCTTGTCTCG
>CACXDR010000155.1 GCA_902766415.1 uncultured Lachnospiraceae bacterium | reverse complement strand
GGTATGCGCGATGCTCTTCAGGCCTTCCTTCACGATGATGCGGTTCTCATGCTTCAGCGACATGACGTCCCCGACCGTCGCGATGGCCGCGAACGGAAGAAGCTCCTCCCACTCCGCCTCCGGAATGCCGGCGGCCCGGTAAAGGACCCGGATCAGGTAGAAAGCGACGACCGCGCCGCAGATCCCGTCGAACGGGTACCGGCAGTCCTCCTGCTTCGGGTCCACGACCGCGTCCGCCGGCGGAAGCTTTTCCGCGCCGGAAGCGTCGTGCCCGACCTCATGATGGTCCGTCACGACCACCGTCATCCCGTACTCCTTCGCCGCGCGGATCTCATCGATCGCGGCGATCCCGTTGTCGCAGGTGAGGATGGTGTCCGTCCCGTCGGCGTGCGCCTTTTCGATCAGGTTCATGTTGAGGCCGTAGCCGTCCTTCACGCGGTCCGGAATATCGTAGTCCGCCCGCGCGCCCGCGCGCTTTAGTCCCGTCAGCAGGATATAGGTCGAACAGATCCCGTCGATGTCGTAGTCCCCGATGATGCGGATCTGCTTTCCCTCCCTGCATTTTTCAAGGAGGATCCGCACCGCCTTCTCAAGGTCCTTCAGAAGGAGCGGGTCCGGGAGCTCTGAAAGCGTCCCGTGAAGATAGCTGCCCATTTCGTCTTCCCCGACGCCCCGGTTCGTCATGATCCGCGCCAGGACGGGAGAAACAGAAAAACGGGCCGCAAGCAGCTTGAAATCGGCCCGTTTCGTGTAGATCATCCACTGTGTTTTTTTCATTTGTGCTCCGCGGACCGCTTCAGGCTGCGGTCCCTCCGGCTCCTGTCCGGCGTCCCTCCGCCGGCCGGCCTAGTAAAGCTGCTCGAAGGTCTTGTAATGATCCTCCGTATAGAACACGAGCCCGTCGTTCGAATAGATGATGCGCTTCGCGTTCCTGTAGCCGCCTTCGTAGTCGATGTCACATTCGTAGTATTTCCTGCCCTTTTCCGCCGGAAGCCGCCCTTCGTAGTTCCCGAAGGTGCTGCCGCCGATGCTCATGCCCGGCAGGATGTCGTCGAGGTTCCCTTTCTTTGAGTCCCAGCCCCGGTCCTCCGCCTTCCGCTTCGTTATATAATTGGAAGGAAGCCGTCCGTAGAGATGGATATAAAGCGCGACCTCGTCCTTCGAGGTGTAATTCCCGTTTTCGCTGACCGTAAGCCCGGCCGCCGTGGTCTCCTGCTCCGGCGCGCCCTCCGTGACCGACGCGGGGACCGCCTCCGCGGTCTCCTGAAGCCTCTCCGCCGCAGGATCCGCCGGTTTTGGCTTTTCCGCCTGCGTCGTCTCCTCCACCAGAGAAAACGCGGCCGTCGTCGACTCCACCGTCTGTTCCACGGTCTGCGCGGCGGTCGTGATGGTATATCCGGCCGGCTTCGTCCGGCTGCAGGCGCCCAGTATGAACATGATCATAAGGATCAGCAGCGGATGCCACCGGATCACGCTCTGGAGAAGCCTCCTGCGCTGTTCCATTCTGCGTCTGTACACTTGGTCTGTCACCCCTTCTGTGCAGCATATATCTTGTAGCTTTATCTGAATTTCATTATAGCGCAATTCGGGAGATTCGCAACAAGCTTTAGTGGGCATAATTTTCCCCGGAACAATATCTTGCACGATAAAACGGATAAAAAACGTTTTCCGCAGCCGAAAAAGCGAAAAAAAGCACCTACAATATCTTGTAGGTGCAAAAACGGTTGACATAATTTTGATTTTTGGACTCCGCGGGCCTGAAATTTTCATTTTTCCAGGTCTCCGGGATCGTTTTTTTATTTATTGTAAACCAAACTGAGATCCTGCCTGAGCGGCTTTTGTTCCGGCCGGAAAGCCGCTGCCGGTGCCTGAAAGGCTGTTTTCTGCCGGCAGGACGGTTTTTACGCCTTGAAGACGGTATTCAGGTAGCGCTCCGCGCTCGTCACGGCGTTCGCCCCGTCCGCAGCTGCCGTGATGACCTGGCGGAGCTGCTTGCCCCGGACGTCGCCTGCCGCGAAGATCCCCGGCACGCTCGTCTCGCAGGTCTCGCCTGCGATGATGTAGCCCTTTTCGTCACGCGCGACCACCTTGTACGGGTCGGAATTCGGGACGATGCCTACCGCGATGAATACGCCGTCGACCGCGAGATCCTTCTCCTCTCCCGTCTTCACGTTCTTCACGGTCAGGGAGGTGACCTTGCCGCTGCCGTTCACAGACACGCCCACGCTGTCCATGACCGGGACCACGTTCTCCATGGAAAGGAGCCTCTCCTGCAGTACCCGCGCGCCGCGGAACTCGTCCCTCCTGTGGACGATATAGACCTTCCCGCAGAGGCGCGCGAGGAAGATCGCGTCCTCCAGGGCGACATCGCCCCCGCCGATCACCGCGGTCGTCTTGTTCTTATAGAACGCGCCGTCGCAGGTCGCGCAGTAGCTCACGCCCATGCCGGTCAGCTCCTGCTCGCCCGGGATCCCGAGGAGGCTGTGGTGCGCGCCGCCGGCGATGATGACGGTCTTCGCCTCGTAGACCGCGCCCGCGCAGATGACCTGCTTCACGCCGTCCTCCTTCACCTCAAGGCCGGTCACGGTATCCTCCGCGAAGACAGCCCCGAGCTTATCCGCGTGCTCGCGGAGCTTCATGCCGAGGTCAAAGCCGCTGATCCCCGGAAGGCCCGGGTAGTTGTCGACCTCGTAGGTGTTGAGGATCTGGCCGCCGCTCATCATTTCCTGCTCGATCACGAGAAGGTCAAGCTTCGCGCGTACTCCGTAGATCGCCGCGGAAAGCCCCGCGGGACCGGAACCGATAATGACAAGGTCGTAAATCTTTTCCATAAATGCTCCTTTCCTGTGGTACACTTGCAGTGAACAGCAGCGCGGGTACCCGCGCCGCCGGTCAGAAATACAGTTTAACTGTCCCGTATGGAGGTCTGCATGAAAAAAACCGCTGTGATCACCGGCGCCGCCCGCGGCATCGGGAAGGCTGCCGCGCTTTTGTTTGCCCGCGCGGGCTATGACCTTGCCCTCTCCTGCCGGAAAAACACCGGCGCGCTTGACGCGGTCTGCGCGGAGGCCCGGGCTCTCGGCGCCCGCGCCGTCAGCTTTACCGGCGACATGGGGGATCCCTCGGACTGCGAGGCCTTCTTCCGCCTTGCCGTAAAAGAGCTCGGGCACGTCACCTGCCTTGTGAACAACGCAGGCACCGCGCACATCGGCCTCTTCCAGGACATGACGCCCGGTGAATGGGACCGGATGATCCGCACGGATCTTTCCTCCGTTTTTTACCTTTCGCGTCTTGCGGTCCCGGAGATGCTGAAAAACGGCGGCGGGAAGATCATCAACGTCTCCTCCGTCTGGGGGACCGCCGGCGCCTCCTGCGAGGCCGCCTATTCCGCCGCGAAGGGCGGGGTGAACGCGTTCACGAAGGCGCTCGCCAAGGAGCTCGCGCCGTCAAACATCCAGGTGAACGCCGTGGCGCCCGGGACCATCGACACGGAGATGAACGGCTTCCTTTCCCCCGAAGACCGCGCCGCGCTCATGGAGGAGATCCCGGCAGGCCGCTTCGGCACGCCGGAGGAGGCCGCGGACCTCATCCTCACGCTCGCGGAGGCGGGTCCCTACCTCACCGGCCAGATCGTGACCCTGTCCGGCGGATGGATGATCTGAAGCCTGCCAGCCGCTCTTCACGCGGTCCGGTCCCACGGATGGATGATCCTGGCCTACCAGCCGCTCTTCACGCGGAAGGACCGCTCGTCCGGGTCCGGCACGAGCTTCTGCGGGTTCGCGCTGTCAATGTGGATCCAGCGGCTTTCCTTGATCCTCGCGAGCATTCCCTTGATCGCCTCCGGGGGTCCCTGGACCTCCATGAGGACGCTGCCGTCGTCCATGTTCTGGACGAAGCCGGTCAGCCCGAACTGTGTCGCCGCGTAGTAGGCGGTGTAGCGGAACCCGACGCCCTGCACCCGCCCTCTGAAATTGTACCGGATCCTCGCGATCGTTCCCATCGTTCTGTCTCCCTTCTCACGCCGGGCCCTGCTCCGCCGCGCCGCCGACCAGGTTCCGCATCCATCTCCCGCGGCGCACGATCATAAGCCCGATCAGTCCCTTCACGAACTCAAGTCCCATGATGATAAAATACACGGGGACCACGGACAGCCCCGTAAAGGCCATCAGCAGAAAAAGCACCGGGACCTTCACGGTCCACGCGTAAAAGCTGTCAAACAGGAAGGTGATGAGCACCTTGCCCCCGGAGCGCACCGTAAAGTACGCGACGTTCGCGAGCGCGAGCCCCGGAAGCCAGACCGCCATCACGCGGATCAGCAGGCACGCTGTGTGCCGCACCTCCTCCTCTGTATTATAGAAGGAGGGGATGACAGGCGCAATGAGGAAAAGCAGGGCGCCGGCTGCCGTACAGAGCGCGACGCTCATGAACATCATCCGGTAGGAGGCATGCTTCGCGTCCTCAAAGCGCTCCGCCCCGAGCTCGTGCCCGACGATGATGGACGCGGCGTTCCCGAAGGACAGCGAGATCTGGTTGAACACCTGCATGACCGTGGACGCGATGTTCACGGCAGCGATCACCATGATGCCGCGGCGCGCGTACCCGGAAAGGAGCGCGGCCTCGCTGGAGCTCCAGAGGAACTCGTTCGCCATGAGCGGGAAGGCCTTCCGCATGATCTTGGCTGTGAGCTGCGCGGGCACGCGGAAGGAGGCAAGCGTCCCCTGAAGGACACGGCGCGGCGTTTCCATCGCGCGGGCGCCGGCCAGCACGATAGCCAGTTCCGCGAACCTTGAAAGGACCGTCGCGATCGCGGCGCCGGCGACGCCGAGCCTCGGAAAGCCGAAAAGGCCGAAGATCAGGAGGGCGTTGAACACGAAATTCACCGTCATCGCGCAGATCCCGGCCGTCATGGGCAGCCCGGTGCACGCCGCTTCACGGAGCGCCGACGAGACTGCCTGCGTCACGGCGAACGGAAGGAAGCCCGCCAGCATGATCTTAAGATACTGCTCCGCGAGAAGGCAGGTCTCCTCCGCCGCCGCGGGATCCGTCCCCTCCGGGAGATAAAGGCGGATGATGCTCCCGCCTGCCAGGTAAAACACGCCTGCCATCAGGACCGCGAACAGCACCAGCATGACCAGCTTGAACCTGAGGGTCTGCCGGAAGCCGTCAAGGTCCCCCTTCCCGAAATACTGGGCGCCGAAGATCCCCGCGCCCGCACCTGCGCCCCAGACGCAGACGTAGAACACCAGCATGAGCTGGTTCACGATCGTGACCGCGGACATGGGGACCGTGCCGATCTGGCCCACCATGACGTTGTCAAGAAGGCCCACGATATTCGTGAGCGTGTTCTGGATGATGATCGGCATCGCGATGGCAAGCGCGTGCCCGTAAAAGGAACTGCCGCCGAAAAGGATCTCTTTCAGCGGCAGCTGTCTCGTCTCTTTTTCCATACCCTGTACCAGGAGCCCGCCCGTTCCCTTCCGGAACGCGCGTTCCCTCCCTGTTATAAATCGAAAAGGCTCATCTGCTCTCCCGCCTCCCGGTCCACGAACGCGTGGAGATACGTGAAAAGACGTGAGGCATCGTCCTCGATGTGATAGTTCACGGCGATCTGGTGTACAAGCTCCGAAAGATCGTCACCCTTTGGAAGCGGAAGCTCCAGGGGATCCTCGAAGACCGCCCTGTAGCGGTCCGCCATGCCGGGGAAGCGTTCGTCCAGCGTCCTGTAGAACGCGTCCTTCTCCGACTGCCTGAGCTGGATCTCCTTCGCCGGCCCGCGGACCCCGTAAACGCCCGCCTCGACAGCGGCGGTCATGAGCGCGCGGATATTGTCCTCCGTGTCGTTGATGAACGGGAGCACCGGCGTGAACCACGCGACCGCGGGGATCCCGGCGTCCCTCAGCCGCCCGAGCGCCTCCGCGCGGGCCTCCGGCGGGCGCGCGCCCGGCTCAAGCTTCGCGGAAAGGGCGGCATCCGCCGCGGAAAACTTCATCTGGACGACGCAGCGGGACTTGCGGTTGATGCTCTTCAAAAGGTCCAGGTCCCTTAAGACCAGGTCCGACCTTGTCTGGATGACCAGGCCGAAGCCGTAGCGGTCGATCACCTCAAGGCAGCGGCGCATAAGCCCGCGCTCCTCCTCCACCGGCTGGTAGGGGTCCCCCATGGAGCCGGTCATGATCATGCATTTGCTGCGCTTCCTCCGGAGGGCCACCTCCAGAAGCTCGGGGGCGTTCACCCGGATCTCGATATCATCCGCCGGATGCTTCATGCGCCCGCCGGTGGCGCGGACGTCGCACAGGACGCAGCCGTAGCTGCAGCCGCAGTAAAGGTTCATCCCATTCTGCGTGGAAAGTATGGTCTTCGCTTCCTTTTCATGCATGGCGTATCACCTTTTCCCGGGGATAAGGAGCCGGACCAGGAGCTTCCGGTTCGTGACGCGCCCACGGATAAAGCTCTCCATGTCCGTCTCGAAATCCTCCAGTCCGTCCGCGACGTTGAAGAACCGGTATCTCTGCGTTCCTGTCTTTACGAACGTGATGTAATGCGGCACGCCCTCCTCTGCGTAGCGGAGGATCCCGCACGGCGCTTCCCTGTATTTCAGGAGGATCCGGGCGCTGCCGTAATGTCTTTGTACCGGGACCCCCGCGCGGCGGAAGAACTGCGCGACGGTCGGGAACGGCGTCCCGCGGCGGCCCTTGTACGGAAGGATCTCCAGCATGCGCGCATGCTGCTCCTCCGGGCTGTCCGCCAGGTCGAGCGCGTGAAGCATGTTGTAGCAGGCGATCCAGCCGCAGCCGTTATGGGAGGACGGATATACGCCGTAGAGGATATCGTCCGTGTAGTCCTGGTCCTTCACATATCCGTCCGGGGATATGGCGCGCTCTTTGATCATGGATCATGCTTCCTTCTTCTTGATATGGTATTGCGCAGGTGCTTTTAAGCCCTTGCATTACAGTATATATAATTTTATGTAAATTTGCAAAGGGAAGGAAGGCCGGAAGGGTCAGGCAAGCAGCCGGATCAGGATCCCGCCGAGGGTCAGCATGAGGGCGCCGCAGGACCTGGTCACGATCTGCGCGAAGGGAAGCAGGTCCATGCGCTCCGCGCTGCTTAAGACCGCGACGTTTCCGGAGCCGCCCATGTTCGTGGTGCACATGCCGGCGGCGATCGACGATTCGATCGGGTAAAAGCCCATGAACCTCGCGCCGATGAAGCCCGCGGTCAGCGTGACCGTCAGGACGCCGGCAAGGACGACCAGCAGGTAGCCGGGCGTCAGCGTGTGCATGATCGTCTTAAGGTCGATCAGCGTAAAGCCGATCCCCGTGAGTGCCGCCGCGGTCCACGCGTCGATCGCGAAATAGCCCCACTCTCTCGCCGCGTCCTCCAGCCTGTCGGAGAGGATCCCCGTGCTT
>CACXDR010000154.1 GCA_902766415.1 uncultured Lachnospiraceae bacterium | reverse complement strand
GTCAGGATACGGGAGCTGTTCCCATAAGGTCAAAGGTCGATCGTAAGCTCCACCGGACAGTGGTCGCTGCCGGGGATCCCGTCGTGGATCTTCGCGTCGACGATCCTGTCCCTGACCGCGTCGGAAACGATAAAGTAGTCGATGCGCCAGCCGATGTTCTTCTCGCGCGCTTTCATGCGGTAGGACCACCAGGAGTACGCGTCCTTTCTGTCAGGGTAAAGAAAGCGGAAGCTGTCCGTAAAGCCGGAGGAAAGGATCCGCGTCATTTTTTCCCGCTCCTCGTCGGTGAAGCCGGCGTTCCGGCGGTTCGATGCCGGATTCTTCAGGTCGATCTCCTCGTGGGCCACGTTCAGGTCCCCGCAGAAGATGAGCGGCTTCTTCTCCGCAAGCCCTTTGATATACGCAAGGAAATCATCCTCCCAGCGCATCCGGTAATCCAGGCGCTTCAGCTCATTCTGGGAGTTCGGCGTATAGCAGGTAAGGACATAGTAATTGTCAAATTCTGCCGTGATGACGCGCCCCTCGTGGTCATGCTCCTCCACCCCGATGCCGTACGCGACCGACAGCGGCTTTTCCTTCGTCCACATGGCGACGCCGGAATAGCCCTTCTTCTCCGCGTAGTTCCAGAAGTCATAGTAGCCCGGCAGGTCAAGCTCGATCTGGCCCTCCTGGAGCTTCGTCTCCTGCACGCAGAAGACGTCCGCGTCCAGGTCATGGAACGCTTCCAGGAAGTTCTTCCCCGCGCAGGCGCGTAGGCCGTTCACGTTCCAGCTCACAAATTTTCTGATCATGGGTACCTCTTTTAAGAAATATGCAATGAAGACGGCCGGGTCTTTCATCGCTCAGCCTGGCTACTAGACTCGAGCTGCGTCTCCGACTTGCTCTCCTCAAGGGCCAGGCAGGCCACGCACGTATGACTCAAACTTCGCCTCCGGCTCGTTTTCGTCTAGTGCTCCGGCTCAGTCGTCCTTCGCGTCGGATTCGCTGACGGTGTACGTGAATCTCTTACGTGCCATTTCGTCGCTTTCGAGGTATGCGTCGTAGGTGGTGATCTTGTCGACCAGCTTCCCGTTGATGATCTCCATGATGCGGTTCGCGGTGGTCTCGACGATCTGGTGGTCGCGGGACGAGAAGATGAGCACGCCCGGGAACTTGATCAGGCCGTTGTTCAGCGCCGTGATGGATTCCATGTCGAGGTGGTCCGTCGGCTCGTCGAGGATCAGGACGTTCGCGCCGCTGATCATGAGCTTCGACATCATGACGCGGACCTTCTCGCCTCCGGAGAGGACCTTGACCTTCTTTACGCCGTCCTCGCCCGGGAACAGCATGCGTCCAAGGAACCCGCGGACGTACGTCACGTCCTTGATCTCCGAATACTGGGTGAGCCATTCGGTAATGTTCTCATCGCCCGAGAAGGCCTTCGTGTTGTCCTTCGGGAAGTAGGACTGGGTGGTCGTAAGGCCCCATTTGTAGCTGCCCTCGTCCGGCTCAAGCTCTCCGGCAAGGATCCGGAAGAGCGTGGTCTTCGCGCGCTCGTTCGGCCCGACCAGGGCGACCTTGTCCGTCCGGTTCAGGGTGAAGCTGATGTGGTCCAGGACCTTGACGCCCTCGACGGTCTTCGTCAGGTTCTCGACGGTCAGCACCTCGTTGCCGATCTCGCGCGAGGGGCGGAAATCGATAAACGGGTACTTTCTGCTCGACGGGCGCATCTCGTCAAGCTGGATCTTCTCAAGGGCGCGCTTTCTGGACGTCGCCTGCTTCGACTTCGAAGCGTTCGCCGCGAAGCGCTGGATGAATTCCTTCAGCTCCTTGATCTTCTCTTCCTTCTTGCGGTTCGCCTCCTTCATCTGGCGGACCATCAGCTGGCTCGACTCATACCAGAAATCGTAGTTTCCGGCGTACAGCTGGATCTTGCCGTAGTCGATATCGGCGATCATGGTGCAGACCTTGTTCAGGAAATAGCGGTCATGGGAGACTACGATGACCGTGTTCTCGAAATTGATCAGGAATTCCTCAAGCCACCCGATCGCGTCGAGGTCCAGGTGGTTCGTCGGCTCGTCGAGAAGCAGGATGTCCGGGTTTCCGAACAGCGCGCGCGCAAGCAGGACCTTGACCTTGAGGGAGCCGTTCAGGTCCTTCATCAGGCTGTAGTGGTGGTCCGTCTCGACGCCGAGGCCGTTCAGCAGGTTCGCCGCGTCGCTCTCCGCGTCCCAGCCGTTCATGTTCGCGAACTCTGTCTCCAGCTCCGCCGCCTTGATGCCGTCCTCATCCGAGAAGTCCTCCTTCGCGTAGAGGACCTCCTTTTCCTTCATGATGTCGTAAAGACGCTGGTTTCCCATGATCACGGTGTCGATGACCGTATACTCGTCGTATTTAAAGTGATCCTGCTCAAGGAACGACAACCGCTGTCCCGGCGTGATCGCGATATGTCCGTTCGTGGAATCCAGCTGCCCGGACAGGATCTTCAAAAAGGTGGACTTTCCGGTACCGTTCGCGCCGATGAGTCCGTAGCAGTTCCCCTCCGTAAACTGAATGTTGACGTCCTCAAAGAGGGCCTTCTTGCCCACGCGGAACGTGATGCCGTTTGCACTGATCATAGTTCTTCCCTTTCCGTTTCGTTTTTCTCAGGTCTTTCCATACTGCCCTTTTCCGGGCTGCGGGCGCCCCCGCGCCCCCCTTTCCCTTTACGGGATGCTTTTCATCTTCGCGCCGGCCGGCTGTCTCCGGTCGCCGAAGGCATGTGTATCCTCATACGCGATCTGCCCTCCGCAGATCGTCATCAGGACCTTCCCCCGGAGCGGTTTCCCGAGCCACGGGGAATTGGTCGATTTGCTCTGCGGGACAAGGTAGCTCCAACGCATTCCCGGGTCAAAGAGGACCAGGTCCGCCGGTCCCTCCTCCTTCACCTGCCCCGCGTCGAGCGCGTACAGCTTCGCGGG
>CACXDR010000153.1 GCA_902766415.1 uncultured Lachnospiraceae bacterium | reverse complement strand
GCCGGTCCTTGAATAACCCGGATCAGATCTCAGTCTCAGACATCCCGGACCAGGTCTGTGCCTTAAAGACCCCTGATCAGACCTGTGCCTCGAACGCCGCATTTTCAGCCGCTTCCCCGGAAGCTGCATCCGTTTTCGGCTTTGAAAGCGCGTTGAAATACTTGTCCCTGTTCGCGTAGTAAAGATCCCAGTATGCCGTATCCTGCGTCCTGTGAAGCTCATGGATGTACTTATGCTCGCTTCCCACGATGCTGGGATCCGCGGACTCGATGATATAGACCGCAAGGTCCGAGCACTGGTCGGAAATACGCTCAAGATGCGACATCATGTTTTCGTAGCGGATCCCCGCGATGATATCGCGCGTTCCGTGCGTCATACGGTAAATGTGCCTGCTCTTCAGCTCCTCGATAAGGTCGTCGATGACCTCCTCCATTGGCTCGACCTGTCTTGCCTTTTCGATATCGTCGGAAAAGATCGCGTCACAGGTGACGTCGAGGATCTCCCTGACCGCGCCAAGCGCAACGTCAAGATCCGCCGCCGCGCCCTCGGACAGCTGGGTCCCCTTGTCCCTCAGGTCCTTTACGTCATTCGCCAGATCATGCGCATGATCGCCGATCCGCTCAAGCGCGGAGATCGCCTTGACCTGGAAGCTCTGCCACGCACTGTCGACATCGCGGGTGATGTACGGGGAAATATCCACGACGTAGCTGTTCGCCGCGTCGGTGATACGGTCCAGAAGGTTCTCGCGCCTGTCGATACGCTCCGCGCGCTTCTCGTCGTAATCATGCAGCTGCTGCGTCACGGCGTCGAAGTTGTGGGACGCGGTGTCCGCCATATGCATGATGAGGTGCGCGCTCTGGTCGAGCGCCAGCTGCGGGTTCGTAAGAAGACGCCTGTCGAGCTCGCGGAGGTTCGCCTCGATCTCCGCATCCTCCTCGTCGACCGGCGCGTCGGGAACGACCCGCTCCGCGATCGACGCGAACACGCCTGCGAACGGCAGAAGGCATACTGCCGGGACCAGACGGAAAATACCGTGCACGTTCGCGACACCGCCCGACTTCAGGACCATCGTCCACATCTCGTCGGAGATCAGCCCGGTCAGCCTTCCCGCCGTCAGGAGGACGATGATCATGGCCGCCGCGAAAATATTGTAGATCACGTGGACCATGGCGGTCCTGACCTGCTCCGGGCTCGCGCCGATACGGCTCACCAGGAAGGTCGTAAGGCAGTCGCCGATGTTCACGCCGATGATGACCGCGAACACCGAGCAGAACGGAAGTCCGACAGAGCTCGCGAGCGACTGCAGGATACCGACGACCGCGGACGAGCTCTGGATGATGCCGGTGACGATGACACCGGACAGGAAGCCTAAGATGTAGTTGTCCTCAAACGCCGTGAGCAGGCCGGAGAGCTGGTCGCCCATGGTGGAAACGGTCGAGCTCATGTAGATGAGCCCCATGAACAGGATACCGAAGCCGATCAGGACGGTACCGCTGTTGCGGAACTTCTCGCCCTTCAGGAACATGATGAAGACGATCCCGATCGACAGCGCGAGCGGCGCGAGATTGTCCGCCTTGAAGAAATAAAGAAGGCTTCCCGCCCCTGCGGACAGGTCCATGAGACGGATGATCTGCGCGGTGATAGCAGTACCGACGTTTGCGCCGAGGACGATGCCGACAGACTGCCGGAATTTGATGAAGCCTGCGCCGACCAGGCCGACGGTCAGGATGATCGTAGCGGTAGAGCTCTGGATCATACAGGTAACGAACATACCGAACAAAAACCCGAGCGCAGGATTCTTCGTAACTGCCTCGAGCGCAGCCTTCATGACGCCGCCGGACTGGCTCTTCAGAGCATCGCCCATAACGCGCATCCCGTAAAGGAACATTGCAAGGCCGCCGAACATTGCTACTATTTTATAGAATACTTCCACAACTTCTCCTTCTGATCATGATTCAGAATTTTATGATTTGTGAGAACCCCAACTCTCACCAGATAATAGTATACCACAGGACCTGTCAAGAGAATACTTTTTACCGCCCTGTATCTGTCAAAAAACGGCAGCCTGAGGCTGCCGCATCGTACTGATCATGCCGGAATCGTCCCTGCGCGCCCAGAGGCTGCAGGCTTCCCCCGGTATCCCGGACCGTTTCCGTGTCTTCAGGCTTCCGGTAGTTTCCCGGTCCGCTCCGGTTTTCTCAGGTGTCTGAACCGAGGGCCTTGCCCAGGACGCGGAGGTTTTCCTCCATGATCCCAAGATACGTCGTACCGGCCGCGGCGTCCGCGTCCGTGACGGACTGCATGGAATTCATGACCAGGATCTCCTGGTCCTTCGTCTTTGTGTTTTCTGTGATGGTCCTCGCGATCTTCCCGTCGCTGTTTTCAATGGTAAGGATAGCTCCTGTCCCAAGCTCATCCGCCTTTCCGGCAAGGAAAACGATGGTCTCGAAGCTCGCCTCTGTCTCCGCCGAACAGCCCGGGAAGGCCGCGTAGCAGGAAAGCCCGTAGTCGTCAAGGAGATAGCGGAACGGGTACCGGTCCCCGAAAATGACCGTCTTTAAAGGCGCGCTGTCCGCTGCCGCCCGGAATCTCCCGTCGAGATCCTTTAATTTTTCTGTGTATGCCGCAGCGTTCGCGCTCCAGGTATCCGTGTCTTCGGGATCGAGCTCCGAAAGCCTTGCCGCGATCTCACCCACGCAGATCTCCGCGTTCTTCAGGGAAAGCCAGACGTGCTCGTCGTATTCCGGCTCCTCATGATCATGCTCTCCCGCATGCTCCCCGGCGTGCCCTTCATGCTCCTCTTCCGCCTGCATGCCCTCGAGGATCTCCTCCTCCTTCGCGCGGTCGCCCAGCGTTTCCATGAGGCTCAGGACCTCCATGTCCGCATTCTTCGCGTTCGCGATTGCATCCTTCACCCAGGTCTCAGACTCCCCTCCGGTGTAAATGAAAAGGTCGCAGTCCGCGATCTTCATGATATCCGCGACCGACGGCTGATAGCTGTGCATGTCCGTCCCGTTCCCGAGCAGCATGGTGATATCCACGTTGTCAGCGTCCCCGGAGATCTCCCGTACCCAGTCATACGCCGGGAAAAT
>CACXDR010000152.1 GCA_902766415.1 uncultured Lachnospiraceae bacterium | reverse complement strand
CGGCGCGCCTACGCTTTCAAGGCCCATCTCCTCCAGGATGTCCGCGACGGAGTCCCCGACGGACGGGGTGGGCGCAAGCGAGAGGTCTATGATCCCGAACGGCACGCCGAGGCGCCGGCTCGCCTCCTGGGCGACCAGCTGGCCCACGCGGGTGATCTTGAACGCGGTCTTCTTGATGGTCTCGCAGAGGACCTCGAAATTCTCCCCGCGGACTGCCCTGACAGCGCTGCGCACGACACCGGGGCCGCTGACGCCGACGTTGATGATGGCCTCAGCCTCGGTCACGCCATGGAAGGCGCCTGCCATGAACGGGTTGTCGTCCGGCGCGTTGCAGAACACGACGAGCTTCGCGCAGCCTAAGGAGCCTGCGTCCCTCGTCTCGTATGCCGTCTTTTTGATGACGGTCCCCATGAGGCGCACCGCGTCCATGTTCAGGCCGGTCTTCGTGGATCCGACGTTCACGGAGCTGCAGACACGCTCGGTGCAGGCGAGCGCCTGGGGGATGGACTCGATCAGGAGGCGGTCCGCGTCGGACATGCCCTTGCTCACGAGCGCGGAATAGCCGCCGATGAAGTTGACCCCGATCTCCTTCGCGGCGCGGTCAAGCGTCTCCGCGATGGTGACGAAATCCTCCGGCTTTCTGCACGCCGGGGCCCCGACCAGGGCGATGGGCGTGACGGACACGCGCTTGTTAACGATGGGCACGCCGAAATCGTTGCCGATCGCGTTGCCGGTCCCGACCAGCCTGCCGGCGTACTTAAGGATCTTGTTGTAGATGTTTTCATTGACCCTTGAGAGGTCGGAATCAGCGCAGTCAAGAAGGCTGATCCCCATGGTGATGGTCCTTACGTCCAGAAGATCGTGGTCGATCATCCGGTTCGTTTCCATGACTTCAAATAAATTCAGCATGCCGTCACCCCGCTCAGATCCTGTGCATGCTCGTGAAGATCTCCTCACGCTGCACGCGAATCTTGACGCCGATCTCCTGGCCGATATCGTTCAGGTCCTCCATGACGTTTTCCAGCGGCTTCTTCGACTTGTTCATATCCGCGATCATCATCATATTGAAATAATCCTGCACGATCGTCTGGTTGATATCAAGGATATTGATATCATTCGCGGCAAGGTAGGTGCATACCTTCGCGATGATGCCGACCGTATCTTTTCCGAGAACTGTAATAATGACCTTTCCCACTGTATCATCCTCCTATATTTCCGTCAGTGCGGAGACCCTGTCTCTCGATGCCACCTGGATCATGAAATCATCCCCCTTGTAGGGACAGCTTCCGTCCGTGATCTCCCAGCGGACCGTCTCGAACGCGAGCTCGGGGAAGTTGTTTTCCTTGCTTAGATGCCCCAGGATGATCTTCTTCATGTTGTCGTGCAGGATGCGCGTCAGAAGCTTCCCGCAGCTTTCATTGGACAGGTGCCCGAAGTTCCCGAGGATCCTCCGTTTTAAGGCGTAGGGGTAAGGCCCCGCCTCCAGCATGCGGATATCATGATTGCTTTCTATGAGTACCGCGTCCAGCCCCAGAAGGTTCGCGATGGTCTCCTCCGTGTAATGGCCCATGTCCGTGGCGACCGCGACCGCCTTCCCGCCGCTTTCCATCCGGTACGCGACCGGCTCCGCGGCGTCATGGTCCACGGAGAACGGGCGGATGCTGACATCGCCCACCGTGAACATCTCCCCCGCGGACACGATATGGATGAGCTCCTCCGGGATGCCCGCAAGGCTCCCGCCCTTCAGCAGCGCGTTCCTGGTCCCTGCCGTCAGGTACACCGGCACCTCGTGGCGCCGTACCAGCACGTTCAGCCCCTTCACGTGGTCCGTGTGCTCATGCGTGATGACCAGGGCGGTAAGCTCGTCCGCCGTGATCCCTGCCGAGGCAAGCCCCTGCTCGATCCTTCGGTTCGAGATGCCGGCATCGACCAGCACATGCGTCCGGTCCGTGCCCGCGTAGACCGCGTTGCCGCTCGAGCCGCTGGCAATACTTAAAAGTCTCATTGCTTCTTTCCGACCTTTCCTGAAAGAAGCGCGTCGATCTGCCCGAACAGCTCCGCGGGCGTCCCTCCGTTATTCAGGACGTGCGTCGCGAGCTTCCGGTATTCCTCCTCCGGGAGCTGCTTCGCCATGATGCTTTCCGCGCGCTCTTCGGTATAGCCGCGGCTCTCCCTGAGCCTGCGGATCCTTACTTCTTTCGGGGTATAAACATACCATATTTCAGAATAGATGTCACTTCTTTCCCGCGTGGGAAGCGCAGTCTCGACGACGACGAACGGCTCCCTTCCCTCAGAAAGCGCCTTTTCCGTCTCCTCGTTCACCAGCTCCTCCACCCGGTCGAAGACCAGCGGGTGGATCACCATGTCAAGGCGCTCGAGCAGGACCTTGTTCCCGTAGAGGATCTGCGCCATCTCCGTCCGGTCAAGCGTACCGTCCGCGCGGATGATGGTCTTTCCCAGCAGCGTCACCGCCGCGTTCCAGCCTGCTTTCCCGGGCTCGTAAAGATCGTGCGCGGTCTCATCCATCCCGATGACCACCGCCCCGTATTCCGATCTGAGATAATCAAGGACCAGGCTCTTTCCCGAGCCAACGCCCCCGTAGATTCCAAGGATCATATCAGTGTGCCTCCAGCCAGGACCTGCCCTTTTTCGCGTCGACCTCCAGGTCGACCTTCAGGTCAGCGGCATGCTTCATGGTGTCTCTTACCAGGTCAAGTACATGGTCCGCGATCTCCTCCCGCGCCTCGACGAGCAGCTCGTCGTGGATCTGCAGGACGATCCTCGCGTCAAGCTTCTCCTCGAGAAGCTTCCTTCTCACCGCGACCATGGCCATCTTCATGATGTCGGCCGCGGTCCCCTGGATCGGGGAGTTCATGGCGACGCGCTCCCCGAAATTCCGCTGCATGAAATTGCTGCTCTTCAGCTCCGGGACAGGCCTGCGCCGGCCGTACATCGTGGTGACGAAGCCGTTCTCCCTCGCCTCCCTGATCTGGCGGTCCAGGTACTCCTTCACCTTCGGGTAGGTGCGGAAATAGTTGTTGATATAGTCCTTCGCCTCCGCGCGGGAAATGCTCAGGTCCTCGGACAGGCCGAACGCGGAGATGCCGTAGACCACGCCGAAATTGACCGCCTTCGCGTTTCTTCTCCGCTCGGGCGTGACCTCCTCAAGCGGGACGTGGAAGACCTGCGAGGCTGTGACCGCATGGATATCCACCGCGTGCCGGTACGCCTCGATCAGGTTCTCATCCCCAGAAAGGGACGCGAGCACGCGGAGCTCGATCTGCGAGTAGTCCGCGTCGATAAACACATACCCGTCCTCGGGGACGAAGACGCCGCGGATGCGGCTTCCCATCTCCGTCCGGATCGGGATATTCTGGAGGTTCGGCTCCGTGGACGAGATCCGGCCTGTCGCCGTGATGGTCTGGTTGAAGGTCCCGTGGATCCTGGAATCCTCTGAAATATACTGCGTAAGGCCGGTCGCGTAGGTGGAGTTCAGCTTCGACAGCGCGCGGTACTCAAGGATGCGCCTGACGACCGGATAGTCCGGGGCCAGCTTGTCAAGGATGTCCGCCGCCGTGGAATAGCCGCTACGCGTCTTCTTCGCGTACGGAAGCAGCATCTTCTCAAACAGGATCTCGCCCAGCTGCTTCGGTGAATTGATGTTGAAGCGCTCGCCGGTCTCCGCGTAGATCTCCTCCTCCGCGCCGGCGATCCCCTTTTTCAGCTCCTCCGCGAACGCGGAAAGGCGCTCTCCCTCGACCCTTACGCCGGCCTCCTCCATGGCGGCCAGCGCGTAGCAGAGCGGGAGCTCCGTCTCAAGATACAGCTTCTCCATGCCGGACTCGCGCAGGCTGTCCATCAGGACGGGGCCTGAGCCGAGCGCCACGAAGGAAGCATACATCGCTGATTTCTCTGCGTCCTCCTTCGCGGTGGGGATGGTGAGCCCCAGGAAGTCCCGCGCCAGGTCGTCCGTCCGGTAGCTGTCCTTCAGGGGATTCATGAGATAAGCGGCGATGCTGAGGTCAAGGAGATTCCTCCGCTCCTCCGTGCCGATCCTGTGCAGCATGGGCTTAAGGTCCACGCAGTACACCGTTTCAACGTTCTCCGCGACGCGGCGGGCGGCCTCCGTAAGCCACGCCTCCGTAAGCCCGTCGGCGAACGTGACGCCGGCTCCGTCTGCCCGGTCCTCCGGCAGAGTCTCACCGGCAGCTTTGCCGGCATCATCCTCTGCCCATCCCTCCGGCAGGGCATCACCGGCGGTTTTGCCTGCATCGTCCTCTGCCCAGCCCTCAGGCAGAGTCTCAGCGTCTGCCTTGATCTCCTCCGGTCCGGGGATCCTGAAAAACAGCGGGGCCGCGGGATCCGCGCACAGGGAAAGGCCCCGCTCCGTGAGCTGCATGCCGGCGGCGTGCGCGGAAAGGACGCCCTCCAGCGCAAGGGCCGCGTCCGGGATGCGGGTAATGATCTTAAACTGCGGGCCTTCTTCCTTCCCTGCCGACCGCGCGCTCTCGTCAAAGCGCTTCAGCATGGAACGGAACTCAAGGCGCTTTATCTCCTCGTAGGCTTCCGGCGTGTAGAGGTTCCCCAGCGTCATGTCCTCGAGCGTCACACCGACCGGTACGTCCGTCCTGATGGTCGCGAGCCATTTCGAGAACTCCGCCATGTCATAGTGCTCCTCCAGCGCCTTCCTTGCGCGTGGCGGACGGATCTCGTCGATATGCGCATGCGCGTTTTCGATGGAATGCCAGGTCGTAATGATCTGTGTCGCGGTCTTCTCACCGATGGACGGGACGCCCGGAATATTGTCGGACGCGTCGCCCATGAGCGCTTTCACGTCGATGAATTCCTGCGGTGTGACCCCGTAGGCTTCCTTCACGTCCTCCGGATAATAATCATAGACGGTCGTCTGCCCTCTGGAGGTCTTCGGGATGCGGATGCGGATATGCGTGTCCGCAAGCTGCAGAAGGTCGCGGTCACCGGAGACGATCGAGACCTCGAGACCGTCGCCCTGGCAGCGCTTTGCGATAGTGCCGAGGATATCGTCCGCCTCAAAGCCCTCCATGGAGACTGTCGGGATGTTCATGGAGGACAGGACCTCGCGGATCAGCGGGACCTGTTCCTTCAGCTCCTCCGGCATGGGGCTCCGGTTTCCCTTGTATTCCGGATATTTTTCATGACGGAAGGTGGGCGCGTGAAGGTCGAACGCGACCGCGAGATAGTCCGCCTTCTCCTCGTCCAGGATCTTGAACATGATATTAAGGAACCCGTAGACGCCGTTTGTGTGAAGACCTGCGGAATTCGTCAGCGGCGGCGTCCCGTAAAACGCGCGGAACAGGATGCTGTGCCCGTCGATCAGTACAAGCTTTGCCATAGTTGCCTCCGTAAAAGGCCGCGGATGGACGCGGCGCTCAGTTCGTAAAATAAAGGATCCTCAGCTCCAGGAGCAGCGTGAGCGCGAGGCTCATGAGCACAAGCGTCGTCATGGAATACCGCGCGATCTTCATGACCCTGACCGCGCGCAGGTGCTGCCACGCGGCCCGGACGGCGCGGTCCATGGTCCCCCTCACGTCAAAGTCGTCCGACTTTGAGTCAAGGAGGCGCATGCCCTCCACGAAAAGGTAATTCATCTCCATCTCCTGCCGGCACTCCTCGCAGGAACGGATATGGTTCAGAAACTCCTCGGTCTCTTCATCCGACAGCTCCTTCTGGATAAAGCGGGTGATGTTCTGCTCTGCAGTCCTGCAGTCCATGAAACGACCTCCTGAAATCAAAAGAGCCGTGCTTTAAAAGCACGGCTTGTGAATGCCGGCAGCGGGACTTGAACCCGCACGCCCTCACGGACAACAGATTTTGAGTCTGCATCGTCTGCCATTCCGACATGCCGGCCTTCGTTTGTTGCTTAATGGATTTTATCACAGTTTGCACAGGCGGACAAGTAAAGATATTGCCCTGTTCCTTCATCACATCTTTAGAAAGTGTTCAACAATTGTTCACACCTCATTGATGTCTTTCCGATATACTGAAGCTGTCGGAGATCCCTCCGGCATATAAAAAATAATCATAATTCGGAGGTGTTTATATGCGGAAAACAGGTCAGGCAGGAAAGATCCTGGCGATCACTCTCCTTGCGTCTGCCGCCCTTCTCATGGCATCCTGCGGGAAAAAGAAAACAACGATCGAGGTGACTACCCCTGCCGCGGAAACGTCGGCGCCCGCAAAGCCGGAAACGACGGCAGCTCCCGAGACGACGGCCGTCGTCACGGAGGCCCCGACGGAGGCGGCAAACCCCGTCAGCATCAAGCTGAAGACCTCGATCGCTACCTATGAAAAGGACAGCGTCTCCATCTCCTACCCGGTGGTGTCCGGCATGGACGATACGGCGCTGCAGGACAGGCTGAACGCGCATCTTAAGGAGAACGCTCTTTCCATCCTCGAGAACTACCCGGATTCTAAGGAGCCCCTCGACCAGGAAAAGGACAGTCTTGAGATCAAGTGCTCCGTGGTCTCCGCGGACATGAGCCGCATCACGGCGGTCTATGAGGGCACTTACATGATGGACAAGGGCGCGCATCCGAACAATCTCTTCTATACCAATACCGTGGATACGAAGACCCTGAAGGACGTGAGCCTGAACGACGCGGCGGATCCCTACTCCATGGCAGCGTACGCGCTGGCCGAGGACGTGGTCTTAAGGAACGCGGATCCCGGGATCGAGAAGGCCTTCCGCGAGTGGCAGCCGGACATGACCATCGACCAGTACAAGGAGTGCCTTGAAAAGGCGGATTTCCCGCTGAAGAAGGGAAGCGACGGCAAGACGGTCACCTGGCCGGATTCCTTCAGCTATGAGTCCGAGGGCGCCCTCTTCTTCTCCATCCCGGTGCCGCACGCGCTGGGCGACTACGTGATCGTCGAGTACGATATGGCGACAAAGTAAATATAAAGCAAAAAAGCACCGGCCTCGCGGCCGGTGCTTTTTTGTTTCATTCAGGGGAATTACTCTGCCTTCTTGGTTCCGTCGTAGAGGTCGACGAGACTCTTCAGGTAGTCGTAACGCTCCATAGCGTCCTTCTCGTTCTGCGTGAAGAGCTTCTCCGCGCGATCCGGGTTCTTCAGCATCAGGGACAGGTAACGGACCTCGCCCATCAGGAAGTCGCGGTATCCGCCTGCCGGAGCCTTGGAATCAAGCGTGAACTTCTTCTCTGCAGCCGGGTTGAAGCGGAAGTTGTTCCAGTAACCGGAGGTCACTGCCAGCTTCTCCTCGTCCATAGCCTTGCTCATGCCCTTCTTGATGCCGTGGTTGATGCACGGTGCGTAAGCGATGATCAGGGACGGACCCGGATATGCCTCAGCCTCTGCCAGCGCCTTGACGGTCTGGTTCATGTCTGCGCCCATGCAGATCT
>CACXDR010000151.1 GCA_902766415.1 uncultured Lachnospiraceae bacterium | reverse complement strand
TAGGGGTGGTTGAAGCAGAAGATGTCCTCGACGCCCTTTTCGGGATCGCCGAGCGCGAAGCGCTCCTTCGCTTCCTGCTCCATTCCCTTCACGACGGAATTGACGCAGCCGACCGTCGGCAGGATCCAGATGTCGTTGCGGATGCCGACGCGTCCGTCCTTTCTCCTGAAGCCGCGGAATACCGCGTGCTCTGTCGGTTCCACGACCGGGACGTCCGGCTCGTACTTGTATTCCAGCTTGTCGCCGAGCGCGGTCTTCAGATTGTGGACGTGGATCCACGCGCCCTTCTGAATATCCTCCTTCGCGTAGCCGATCCTGAGCCCGTACTTGATGACCGGCTCTCCGGCTTTGATATCCGTCAGCGCGAACTTGTGTGCCTGGGGAATATCCTCGACCAGTGTGACCTCGACCCCGTCGACATTCAGGACGGAGCCCTTCGTAAGCGGATGCAGCGCAACCGCGACCTTATCCTCATGATTGATCCTGATGAAATCCAGCATCGGACTCTCCTTCCAGATACATACTCTTTTTATCAACACCGGCTTGCGCAGCCGGAACCGCAATGTTAAACTGGTAAAATGAAGTATACAACACAGCCGCGCTCTGCGGCCGTTTGGATCACGGGGGAAACCATCTTGCCAAAATCGAACCTGAAAACACTTGCCTACATCAAGATCCGGGAAAAGATCGTGACCTGTGAGTACGCGCCCGGCTCGAATCTCAATGAGGAAATGCTCACCTCGGTGCTCGGCCTGAGCCGCACGCCCGTCCGTGACGCGCTCAGCCGCCTTGAGCAGGAAGGGCTGGTCGAGATCCGCCCGAAGAAGGGGATCACCGTCACGCCGCTGACGCTCGGGGACATCAACATGATCTTCGAGCTCCGCATGCTTTATGAGCCCTACATCATCCTCACCTGCGGGCACCTGATCCCGCGGGACAGCCTCCAGAAATATCTGAAGATCTTTGAAACTCCGCCCGAGGGCGGTTTCCGCTCCGTGGAAGCGAGCCTCCGTTCCTACGCGCTCGATGAGGAGTTCCACGCCATGATCATGGACGCCTGCCCGAATATTTACATCAAAAGGGGCTACGAGCAGATCCGGACGCAGAACGAACGCTTCCGCCACATGACCGGGACGGCCTACGAGAAGCGTCTCGAAACGTCCTACCTTGAACACCTCGCGATCCTGAAGGCCTGCATCGCCGGCGACTATGAAGGGGCCGCGGAGGAGATGCGGAAGCACATCCAGGCGTCAAAGGAAGCGGCGATCACCCGCGCGTTTGAGCATATGGAGCAGGGCATTTAGGCCCTGCTCCTTTTTTTCGCGATACTGCCGGAGGACGGATGCCCGGCTTTCCCGGGCGGCCATCCGGCGGCTCATCCGTTTTGATTACAGGACGCTCGCGTAAGCCGCCTCGGCGCCTTCCTCGCGGATCTTCTTCAGATCTGCGACGACTGTCTTCTCAAGCTCCGGGATCTTCGTGAGATCCTGGTCCCACATCTTCTCGTTGGAAAGAACTGCGTGGACGAGGTCCTCAACGCTGTCATCCTTATGGTCATAGTAGAACTCAAGCGCCCATCTGTCGTCCTGCACCGTGTAGGTGTTGCCCTTCGGGCGTCTGCAGACCAGGCCCTCGTCGTTCAGCTCCTGCACATCGTTCGAATAGAAGGCGATGTACGCCGCAAGGCTCATGGTCAGCGCCTGCGGAAGCTTTCCGAACTTCTCGATGTACTCGAGGAAGGACGGCATGTTCCTTGCCTTCCACTTAGAGGTGGAGTTCAGGGAGATGCTCATGAGCAGGTGATCGACGAACGGGTTGTTGAAGCGGTCGGTCACAGCCGCGGCGAAGTTCTCGCAGTCCGCCTTGTCAAGCGGCAGGATCGGGATGATCTCGTCGTACAGCATCTTGTTCATGAAGCCGTGGATCGCCTCGTTGAACATGCAGTCGCGGACGATGTCCTGTCCCGCGAGGTATGCGCCAAGGACGAAACCGGTGTGCGCGCCGTTCAGGATGCGGACCTTTCTCTTCTTGTAGGGAGCGACCTCCGGGACAACGTGGACGTTCAGGCCGGCCTTCCTGAACGGAAGCTTCTCAGCGAGCCATTCCGGTCCCTCGATGTACCAGACGCCGAAGACCTCGCCGACGTCAAGGAGCTGGTCCTCATAGCCGTTCTCCTCGTTGATCGCGGCGACCTCCTTCGCGTCCCTGATGCGTCCCGGGACGATGCGGTCGACCAGCGTGGAGCAGAACAGGTTCTCTTCGTTGATCCACTTCTTAAAGTCCTCGCCAAGGCCCCAGTCGTCGATGTGCTGGTTCACGCACTTCTGGAGCTCCTTGCCGTTCGCGTCGATCAGCTCGCAGGAAAGGATCACAAGGCCCTTCTTGCCTGCCTTGAAGCGCTCATAAAGGAGGACGGTCAGCTTCGCCGGGAAGGAAGTCGGCGGGACCTGGTCGAACCTGGATTCCGGATCGTAGACGATGCCGGCCTCGGTGGTGTTGCTCGCGATGTACTCAAGGTCGTCGCTCTTCGCGATCTCGATGACCTTGTCCCACTCTCCGTAGGGGTTGTAGCATGCGTCAACAACGGAGATCACGCGCTTCCTGTTGATCTTCTCGCCGTTCTCGGAACCACGGAGATACAGCGTGTAGAGACCCTCCTGCTTGTTGACAAGCTCGGTAAGGCCCATGGCGATCGGCTGCACAAGCGCGACCTTGCCGTTCCAGCCTGCCTTCTCGTTGGACATGTCGAACCAGTAATCAACGAAAGCGCGAAGGAAGTTTCCCTCGCCGAACTGAAGGACCTTGACCGGTGCCTTTTCAAGAATATAGCCGTCATAACCGGATTTCTTTAAAACGCTGTAATTTAACTGCTCCATGGTCTCTTTCTCCTTTATAATATTGGGCTTGCCGGCCTTTTCTGACCGTCCGCCATTTCTGTTGTATACATCAAGTATAGCACCTGAAGACCCTCTGTCAACAGGACAATTCGGACTTTTCCATGGACAGTTTCAGCATTATTTTCATAGGGCGCAGACGAAGGCGTGGAAAGCGGACTCCTGTCCTGCCTCCGCGGCGCTGATCCTCCGGTAGCTTCCCTTAAGCGGCCGGAGTCCGGCGGCGGAAAGCGCCCTCAGGAAGCCGCGGAGCAAAGCGTCCCTTCCGTCCGCGCCCTCCGGGACAGGAACATCGTCCTCCGGCGCGGCGTCGTGGAAAATGCTTCCCTCCCGCTCGATGAAAAGGATCCTTCCGTCCGGCTTAAGGCAGGCGGAGAGCCCCTCCGCGTAGTCCCTGAGGGCCGCGGCGCAGGCGTCCTCGTACACGGCGGGTCCGGCGGCATCGTCCTCCGGGACGTCGCAGTTTTCATGCATGGTGCGGAGCGAGAAGACCGTGTCGAAGCTTCCGGACGGACGTGTGCCCGCGGCTTCCGTGAACACCGCGTTCTCCGTCCCGAGCTGCGCCTTCAGTTCGCGCGCCGCCGCGACTGCCTCCGGACAGAGGTCCGTCCCGGTCACGCGGGCCCCGGGGAAACGCTTCGCCAGAAAACAGGTCATGATGCCCGCCTCGCAGCCGAGGTCCAGGATCTCCGGCCCGAAAAGCTCCGGCGCCCCGTCGATCACGTTGCAGGCCTTCCGGTAGACGTCCCCGCTGAACGCGCCGTTCACCGCCATGGACGTGGGAAGGTCCCTGTTCTTTACCTTATAGAATTCCTGCGGGCCGGCGGCATCGTCCGTGAGCGCCCTGAACAGCGCCTCGTGGTCCGGCAGCCGTTCCAGGGCCTCACGCGCCTGGGCCGCGTTCTTTGCGGGCATGATCCCGAGCTCCTGCATGTACAGGAGGCCTGCGTCTTTTTTACGCTTCATGTTCGTGATCCCCTTTTCAGGCCCGCGGGCGGTTTTTCTGCCTCCCGGTCGGGCGGTTTTTACATGTTCCTCAGCGTCACCAGCTGGTACACGTGGTATGCGGCGGCAAGCGGCGTCGGAAGGAACATGTCCGCGCAGGACTCGACGAGGATATGCTTCCGGAGGCGCGCCTTCAGCTCCGGCGGAAGCTTCCGGATCTCCTTCTCCGTGAGGTCCTCGACAAGGACCGGCTGGGGAGAGGTGTCCTTTCTTACCTTCCGCGCTTCCGGGTCGAGCGCCCGGAGCGCCGCGAGGTATGACTGCCGGTCCCCGGTGTAGGTGAGCCGCACTCCGCCGGTCGCGCGGTACAGCGTGACCTTTTCCGTCGCGGGAATGCTGTTCAGCGCGCGCTCCAGCGCCTCCGCGCAGGCCGGGGACATGGCCCCGCGCGCGTCCCTGATCCTGATCTGGTTTCCTGCCTCATGCGCGATCGTAAATCTCATGCTCTCCATCCTTTCAGCGCGGCGGCTGCCGCTGTCCGCTTCTCTGTAAATCATATCACACGCGTTCCCGCGCCGATGATATAATCATTCAAGACCCGCTTTCGAATCACCGGAGGAATCTATGGATCTGAAACACCCGCGCGCCCTGAGGGTGCTGCGCGTCCTTATCCCCTTGACCGTCCTGCTCATCTGGGGACACAGCATGGTCCCCGCGGACCTGAGCTCCCAGGAGAGCTCCTTCCTCACGGAGCTTCTGAACCGCTTTTTTTCCGCCCTTGGGAGCCCGGTGCTCTTCAGCCCGTTCATCGTCCGGAAGGCCGCGCACTTTA
>CACXDR010000150.1 GCA_902766415.1 uncultured Lachnospiraceae bacterium | reverse complement strand
CCGGCGCGGCGTCGACGTTTCCCACTGGCAGGGCGAGATCGACTGGAAGAAGGCCAAGGCGGACGATGTCGACTTCGTCTTCCTGGGCACCCGCTACCAGAACAAGCTGGACCCCATGTTCGAAAAGAACGCGCGCGAAGCGGACGCGGCGGGCATCAGGCTGGGCGCGTACATCTACTCCTACGCGACTACCGTGGAAATGGCGGAAAAGGAGGCGGACTTTGTCCTCGACATCATCAAGGACTACCCCATTTCCTACCCCATCGCCTTCGACGCGGAGAACGCGGAGACGCTGGGCCGCCTTCCGAAGGACGAGATCACGAAGTGCGTCAACGCGTTCATGAAGAAGATCAGCGACGCGGGCTACTATCCGATCCTCTACGCGAACGACAACTGGCTCGCGAACAAGCTCGACATGAACGCGCTTTCCAAATATCCGGTCTGGGTCGCGGCGTACGAGCGCCTCTACAAGTATAAAAACCCGGTCATGTGGCAGGGCACGGAGTCAGGCACGGTCGACGGGATCCCGGACGGCGTGGACATCGACCTCATGTTCAAGGAGATCGGGGACAAGACCCCCGCGGACACATGGCGGCAGATCGGCGGCGTCTGGTACTACTACAAGAACTACCGGATGCAGAAGGGCACGCTCATCAACGACGGAAGCCATTCCTACTACATGAACGACGACGGCACGGTCTACACCGGCTGGCGGACCATGGACGGGAAAAAGTACTACTTTGACGGCGAGGCGTCCGGCATCATGCGGTACGGCTGGCGCAGCATCGGCGGAAAATGGTACTTCTTCGACAATACCGGCGCCCTTTCCACCGGATGGATCTCCGACGGCGGGAACTGGTACTATTCCAACAAGGACGGCGTCATGCAGACCGGGAAGCAGGTCATAGACGGCCAGGAGTATGAGTTTACCGCCTCCGGCACGCTGATCGTTCCCGAGACGGAAGCCGCGGCGGAGGATGCCGGTGCTGCCGAAGGCGCGGCATCCGCTGAAGGCACCGCTGCAGGTGCTCCCGCACAGCCTGACGCGGAGGCAGCCGCCCGGGAGACCGGAGCTGTCGTCCCTGAGGGCGCTGCGGCCCCGGAGAACGCCTCCGGCATCGTGCAGGCTGCCCCGGCCGGTTCCGTTACGGAAACCCCTGAAACAGCCTCCACGGCCCCTGTGCCGGCAACAAGCGCCGCGGTGCAGCCCACGCAGGGCGGCGGCGACGGCACGAGCCAGGAAGACGCGCTGATCGTAGACGCGCCGCCTTCCGGGAACGCGGGCAATGCGTCCGGACAGGAAAGCGCCCATCACACGGAGGGCGGTCCGGGTGTCGGCGGCTCCTCCGGCTCCGAAGGGGATCCCGGCATCGCGTATGTGCAGGGAAGCTGAGGATGATCCCGGAAGCGGGACTTGGATCTTCCGCGCAGCGGGAACAAAAGACCTGAACAATGATATAAAGAAGATCTGAACAACGATATAAGAATGCCCCGCGTCCGGCTTTTGCCGGACGCGGGGCATTCTTCGTTATCGTATTTTACTCTTCCCTCTGGTGCCTTGAGCCTGTAAACAGGCTGAAGAGGAACGGCAGGCGCTTCCTTCCAAAGGCACAGACCGCCTCCGCCAGGCAGACGATCAGGACAGGCATGAGGAAAAACAGCACGATCGCGGCTGTCCCGTTCCCCCGGAAGGCCCGCGCGAGCCCTTTATTGATCAGGCGCACCGGCGCGAAGTGGAACGCGTAGATAAAGAAGGTGTCGTACATGAACTCCGCCGGGCGCGGCAGCGGGAGCGACATGAGAAAGCTCCAGACGCCGGCCGCGCCGGTAAGCCGGCAGAGGACGACAGGAAGGTCGTTCGCTGTCTTCACCGCCAGCCACTGGAACAGCAGCGCGAGCAGGAACATGACCAGCGACGAGACCGTCTGGCGCGGCCTCCAGCGCCTCCGGAACGCGGCACGCTCCCAGTCGTCGTCCAGGTCGATGCGGTACGTGCGCCGCCGCTTCGGCCTTGCGTGCACCGTGACGAACGCGGCTGCGGTGTAGTAAAAACAGGCGTCCGCGTTCAGGACTGTCGGGTCCGCGCGGAGGAAGATCACCACGGCAAGAAGGAACATCGTCCCCGCAAAGGCGTACGGCTGCCGGACGATGCAGTAGATGAGGGGCGAAAGAAGCGTAAGGAGGATCAGCTGGAACAGATACCAGAAGACGTAGTTGTACTCATAGAGGAAGACAGCCTTCAGGACGGTCCTTACGTCCAGCGGCGCCTTCGCGACGCCGACCAGGGCCGAAAGCCCCGGAAGACGGGTCGCGATCACATAGCCGAGGTAGTAGAGCGTGTTCCAGAGAAGATACGGGATCAGCAGGCTCCGCACGCGCCGCAGGAACTTTCCACGCGTGTCACGGATCCGGTAATCCCGGAAAAACAGCGCGGCGGACAGCATAAAAAAGCCCGGTACCGCGATCTGCGCAAAGCTCCAGCCGAAGACGGTCTGTACCGCGTCGGCCGTGCTGCCTTCCGCCGCCTCCCCGAGAAACAGGCCGGCATTCATGGAATGCGCAAGGATCACAAGCAGTGTCAGGAGAAAGCTCATCCATGTTACATTGTCGCGAAATCGGATCTCTCTCATCTTCTTATCAGATCTTCTTATCAGATCTTCTTATCAGAACAAACCTGCCGCTGTCTGTTTACGCCCTCTTTTCATTCAGAAACATGATGATCAGGACCGTATCCGCCGCAAGGACCAGCGGATAGAATCCGGTCGTGTAGTTGTAGAAAAACTGTTCCGGAAGGAACGATGTGAAGGCCGTGATCATGTACACGAGGGCCGCGGCGCTTAAGACGAGCCCTGCCGCGGAGACAAGCGCCGGCAGGATCTCCGGAGCCGCCGCCCGGTCCTTCACACACCTCGCGGCACCGCGGAAGAACAGCACCGCCGCTGCCGCGTGCATAGCCGCCAGCAATAAGCGGAACACCCAGGCAAGGACCCCGAAGACTGCGTCCGCCGCGCGGTAGGCGCCGCTCAGGACCGTCTCCTCGCCGAGGCTGATCCCGAGAACGAACTCGTACGCTTTGCGCGTCTCCCCGGAGGTCCGGCTGATAAACGGATAAAAGGACTTAAGCCCGCCGCACACGGCAAGCTTTGCCATCCCGGCCGCCGTCCTTCCGGTATAGGCGAGCAGCTCCCCGGCAGTCATGCCGCGCCCCTGCGACGAAAGGTGGATCCTCGCGTCCTTTTTCAGCGTCCCGTCCGCGTAGGCTGCCTTGAGCTCGTCCACGATACCGCTTAAGACCTCCTCTGTCTGCGCGGCATCCCGGTAGAGGCCGTAGTCGTAGAACGCGTTTCTCAGGATCCACTGGGTATAGTCCCCCATGACCTCTGACACCTTCTCACCGTCCGGCGTCTCCTGGTGCGCGGCGCTCTCCTCGTAGCGGTAGCGGATCCCCTCCTCCATCTGCTTCAGCGTGGGACTCGCATCGACGCACCGGAACAGCATGTCCCTGGTAATCCAGACCAGGTCGTTCACCCCCGGGTCGTCGACGCTTCCGATCAGCTCCATCATTTCGGCGAAGCTGCCCTTCACGCGGTCGTTTTCCACCCGGACCCCGTAATACGCCTCATTCCTCGCGGAGATGGCGCTCCCGAGCGCCATGCTCAAAACAAAGGGGGCGATGCACAGGACCGCTGTG
>CACXDR010000149.1 GCA_902766415.1 uncultured Lachnospiraceae bacterium | reverse complement strand
CGGCTCCTCCCCGGCCGGGATCACGACTGCAGCAGCCTTTGCAGCCGCTCCGTTCGCGCCGTCGGCACCTGCCTCGAAATCGTTCTCCCGCTTACCGCGGCGGCGGTCCCTGCCGCGGCCGCCGTTCCGGGCATCCCGGCCCTCGCGGCCTTCTTTCTCCGCGGGCGCCTCGCCCTTCTTTCTGCGGCTCCTTCTTGCAGACTGGCCCTCGCCGGCATCGTCCTGCGCGCCGGCCGCGTCCTTCCTGCCGGCCTCGCCGGACGCGTCCGCGCCCTCAGCCTCTCTCTTCTTACGCTCGCGCTGCTCCTGGAGCTGCGCCTCGCGGCGCGCCATCGCGTCCTTCTTCAGCTGGCTCGGCTGCCCCTTCTTCCTGTGGGCGATAAACACCGTCTCAGCCGCGGGGACGTCGCGCATCTCGCGCTCGTCGTCGTCCAGAAGGACCAGCACGCGGACCGTCTGCTTCAGGACGTTCACCTCGGTGATCTCGCCGATCCTCCCGTCCTCAAGCTCGACCGTATCTCCCTTCTTCGGGAGCTGGCTGTTCAGGTACGCGTAGGTGTCCGCCTCGTTCTTCAGGCAGCACATGAGCCTGCCGCACACGCCGCTGATCTTCTGCGGGTTCAGCGACAGGTTCTGCTCCTTCGCCATCTTGATGGAGACCGGGACGAAATCCGGAAGCCAGCTGTGGCAGCAGAGCGGACGGCCGCAGGGGCCCATGCCGCCCACGATCCTCGTCTCGTCGCGCACGCCGACCTGCCGGAGCTCGATCCTCATGCGGAACACAGACGCGAGGTCCTTCACCAGGTCGCGGAAATCCACCCTCCCGTCCGCCGTAAAGAAGAACAGGATCTTGCTGTCGTCAAAGGTGTACTCCGCGGCGATGACCTTCATGTCGAGCTGGTGCTCGAGCACCTTCTTCCGGCAGAGCTTCAGCGCCTCCATCTCGCGGGCCTTGTTTGCGCGGATCTTTTCCTCGTCCTCCGGGGTCGCCCTCCGGAGCACCGGGCGGAGATCCTCCCGGACCGACGCGTCCTGGATCTCATAGTTCCCCAGGATCACGGTCCCGTATTCGATCCCCTTCGCCGTCTCCGCGATCACGTGGTCGCCGCGGCGGTAGGTCTCCTCCCCGGGATCAAAGGAATATATTTTTCCGATTTCACGAAACCGGACACCGACTATTGTCGTCATGTATCCTTTCCTTTCATGGTATATAAAAGCATTTCGAGACAGAGCCCGGGGTTCACGTTCGCCCTGAGCCTGTCCGCTGTGTGTTCTGTTTCTTCAAGGATCCTGCCCGCGCGCCGGAGCGGCATGCTCCGCGCGGTCCTCAGGATCTCCGTCTCCTCCGCCGGAAAGATGAGCCCCTCCGGCTTCCGCTCCTTAAGGATCACGAGGAGGTCCCTCATGTACATCCTCACGAAATCAAGAAAGCGGTGAAGGTCCGGGTAGCTTTCGCGGATCCTGGCAGCCTCCGCCGCGATCCGCTCCGGCCCCGCCTCCGGAAGCTCCGCGAACATCCTGAAATTCGCCTCGCATACTGCGCGGAAGGTCTCGGACTCCGCCATCTCCTCCGCCTGCCCGGGGTTCCCGCGCGCGAAGCCCGCCGCGAGGCGCGCCGTTTCCTCCGGCACTCCCTTCCCTTTCAGGAGGGCGATGATCTCGCCGTCCGGGACCGGCCGCGTCTTAAGGATGACGCAGCGGCTGCGGATCGTCTCAAGCAGCGCCTCCGCGCTTTCCGTGATCAGGATGATCACCGCGTAATCCGGCGGCTCCTCGATCGTCTTCAGTGCGGCGTTCTGTGCCCCGGGCTGCATTTTTTCAGCGTCCGGGACGATAAACACGCGTCGCTTTCCGGAAAACGGGCGGATGGCCGCCGCCGCGGAAAGCTGCTCCCGGATCTCGTCGACCGCGATGAGCTTCGGCTTTTCGTGGGTAACGCGGATCAGGTCGGGATGCGTGCCGGCAAGGACCTGGCGGCACGCATGGCAGGTGCCGCAGGGGACCGGCCCGCCGCGCTCGCAGAGCAGGAGCCCGGCGAACGAGACAGCGAGGGCGTTCCTTCCCATCCCCGCGGGTCCCTCCAGTATATAAGCATGGGAAACACGGTCAGAACGGACTGCCGCCTGGAAATGGCGTTTTATGGCGTTCTGGCCGGGGATCGTCTGAAAATCAAGCATAGTCAATATACCATATCCCTCATGATATCGGCAAGGCAGCGTTCCAGGACGTCGTTCCTGTAGCGCCGCGTGATCCCCGCGTCCGCAAGCTTCTCCGGCGAGAAATCCTCAAGATCCGCGAGATACCGCCGGCACATCTCGTCAAAGTGCGGCGTCTCCTGCGACTCCTCCCTGCGGATGGCCCGCCTCAGGCGTTCGCCGTCATCGACCTCGATATAAAGTGGGACCAGCAGCTCCTCCCCGAAGTGCGCGCGGAGCTTCACGTAGGATTCGAGCGTCCCGATCCCAAGGTACCGGTCCTTCCCGCCGCGGACGATGCTCCCGTCGTCGACGGTCGCGTAGATCCAGGGCCCGAAGACCGTGTCGTAGACCCGCTTTTCCGCGAGCTTCCCGGCCTCCTCGAAGGCCCGGATGCCCTCCGGCGTCGTAAAGTGGTACTCGAGCCCCTCCGTCTCCCCGGTGCGCATGGGCCGCGTG
>CACXDR010000148.1 GCA_902766415.1 uncultured Lachnospiraceae bacterium | reverse complement strand
TCCTTGATCTCATAGGGCGGGAAGCCTGCGCCGACCGCCGCGTACGCCGCGGTGGTCGGGGAGCTTGTGACCATGGGGTAAATGCCCTGGTCCGGGTCCTTGAGTGACCCGAGCTGTCCCTCGACAAGGACCTGCTTTCCTTCCTTCAGCGCCTTCGTGATGAAAGCGCCCGTGTCCGCAAGGTACGGCCTGATCATGTCGCGGTACTCGTGGAGCGTCTCAAGGAGCTCCTCCGGGACAAGCTCCGGCTGATGGTACAGATACTTGAACAGCACGTTCTTCATGGTGCAGATCTTCTCGACCTTCTCCTTGAGGATCTCCTCGTCGAACAGCTCGTTCACCTGGATGCCGATCTTCGCGTACTTGTCGGAATAGAACGGGGCAATACCTGACTTCGTCGAGCCGTACGCCTTGCCGGCAAGCCTCGCCTCCTCGTACGTATCCTGAAGGATGTGGTACGGCATAAGCAGCTGGACCCTGTCGGAAACAAGGATCTTCGGCATGGGAACGCCCTGCTCCGTCACGGACTTCAGCTCGTCGATGAACTTCCGCACGTCGAACGCGACGCCGTTTCCGATGATGTTTACGGTATTCTTCGAGAACACGCCGGAAGGAAGAAGATGCAGCGAGAACCTTCCGTAATCATTGATGATCGTATGACCCGCGTTCGCGCCGCCCTGAAAGCGGACCACGATATCCGCGTTCTGGGCAAGCATATCGGTGATCTTTCCCTTGCCCTCATCGCCCCAGTTAGCACCTACGATCGCTTTGACTGACATAGCTTTTGCTCCTCCGTATAGTTAATCCTGCGCCTTCAAAGCCGCGCTCAGATACTGATCTCCGCCTTTTCGCCGAGAATGTCTTTGTATTCGTCAAGGACAGGCTGCACGCACTCCCTGAGGAAATCCGTCACCTGCTCCGGGCTGCGCCCCACATAGAGGGAGGGATCCATGGCCTTCTTCAGGTCGTCCGCCCCGAGGTTGAACGCCGGGTCCGCCGCGATCAGGTCAAGAAGGTCGTTGTCCTTCCCCTCCGCCTTCACGTGCTGTCCGGCGATCATGGACAGCTCGCGGATGCGCTCATGCAGCTCCTGCCGGTCCCCGCCTGCCTTGACCGCGTCCATCATGATGTTCTCCGTCGCCATGAACGGAAGCTCCGCCATGAGGCGCTTCTCGATGACCTTCGGATAGACGACCAGGCCGTCGACCACGTTCAGGTAAAGCTGCAGGATACCGTCGACCGCGAGGAAGCCCTCCGGAACGGAAAGGCGCTTGTTCGCGGAATCGTCCAAGGTGCGCTCGAACCACTGCGTGCTCGCCACTATCATGGGGTTCATGACGTCGCTCATCACATAGTCCGCAAGGGATGCCATACGCTCGCAGCGCATGGGGTTCCGCTTGTAGGCCATCGCGGACGATCCGATCTGCGTCTTCTCGAACGGCTCCTCGATCTCCTTCAGGTGCTGCAGGAGGCGGATGTCGTTGGAGAACTTGTGCGCCGACTGGGCAATGCCGGCAAGCACGTTCAGGACGCGCGTGTCGACCTTGCGGGAGTACGTCTGCCCGGAGACCGGGACGCAGGCGGCAAAGCCCATCTTCTCCGCGATCTTCCTGTCCACCGCGCGGATCCTGTCCTCATCCCCCTCAAAGAGCTCCTTGAAGCTTGCCTGGGTGCCGGTGGTCCCCTTGCAGCCTAAAAGCTTCATCGTGGAAAGGACGTAGTTCAGGTCCTCGAGGTCGATCAGCAGCTCGTTCATCCAGAGCGTCGCGCGCTTGCCCACGGTCGTCGGCTGCGCCGGCTGGAAGTGGGTGAACGCGAGTGTCGGCAGGTCCTTATAGGTATCCGCGAACTTCGCGAGCTCCGCGATGACGTTCACGAGACGGGTACGGACCAGCTTCAGGCCCTCCGTCATGAGGATGATGTCCGTATTGTCGCCGACGTAGCAGCTGGTCGCGCCGAGGTGGATGATGCCCTTCGCCTTCGGGCACTGTACCCCGTAGGCGTAGACGTGGCTCATGACGTCATGGCGGACTACCTTCTCGCGCTCCTCCGCGACCTCGTAGTTCACGTCCTCCGCGTGGGCCTTCAGCTCCTCGATCTGCTCGTCCGTAATGTTTAACCCGAGCTCCTTCTCTGTCTCCGCGAGGGCGATCCACAGCTTTCTCCATGTGCGGAACTTCTTCTCCTGGGAAAAGATATACTGCATCTCCCGGCTCGCGTACCGCTCGGAAAGCGGGCTCAGATACCTCGTATAGTCTTTAGACATGTGTGCATTTTCCTTTCTGTCACATCAAACGACAACGGAACCAATCTATTATAACCTATCTCAACAGAAAAAGGAATGCCGGAAAGTGAGGGACGGCGGAAAAACTCCGCCCTGTCCCG
>CACXDR010000147.1 GCA_902766415.1 uncultured Lachnospiraceae bacterium | reverse complement strand
GAGGACGCGAAGGCGAAGGGCGGCAAGTACTGCATCTGCGATGCCTGCCAGGCAGGCGGAGCCCTCCTCGAGGCAGAGGCGGACCTTCTTGCGTAAACGGAATATCCTGACGGGACTCCTGGTCCTCGCCCTTGCGCTTATCCTTATCGCCGCGCCGGGACGGGGACCGTTTCATATGCCCTGGAAACGGGTCGAACGCGTGCCGGTGAGCGTCCTGGTCTATATGATCGGGTCGGATCTTGAGACGCTGAACGGCGCGGCCTCCGCGGACCTTGAGGCTATGCGGGCGGGCACGGAGGACGGGGACCTTACAGTCCGCGTGCTTGCCGGCGGCGCTGCCGGCTGGCAGAACGAGGTCTGCGAGGACGGGCTTACCGTGGAGCTCCTGATCTCCGGCGGGGAGATCCGGAGGGCCGGGGAGCCCTGTGACCTCGATATGGGAGAACCGGAGACCCTGGCAGGGTTTTTAAAGAACGCCGCGGAGAATGCCCCTGCGGACCGGACCTTCCTCTTTTTCTGGGACCACGGCGGCGGGGTCTACGGCTTCGGGAAGGATGATCTCCACGACGGCAGCTCGCTTTCGCTTTCCGAGCTTAAAGAGGCGCTGGCCGCCGGCGGGATATACTTTGATTTCATCGGCTTCGACGCCTGCCTCATGCAGTCCGTCGAGGCGGCAGCGTCGCTTTGCGGCAGCGGCCGGTATATGCTCGCCTCCGAGGAGAACGAGGCTGCCGGCGGGTGGGACTACACCGGCGTTTTCCGGGCATTGTCCGCGGATCCGGCGCTTTCCGGGCTGGAGGCCGGGCGGATGTTCATCGAAGGGTACGATGCCTACTGCGCGCAGTTCCGCCTCGATTATGCCGTGACCCTTTCCCTCGTGGATCTTACGAAGGTGCCGGAGCTGATCGAAGCCCTCGATATCTTCTATGACCGCGCGGACCAGTACATCCGCTCCGACCCGGAGGTGTTTTCGGCATTTTCCCGGGCGCGCAGCGCAGCCTTTGAGCCGGACGGCGGCCTCCGCGACGAGGTGGACCTGGTGGACCTCCTGAAGGAGTTCCGGATCCCCGGCGCGACGGACGACAAGCGGGAGGTGCTCCACGCCCTGCGGGAGGCGGTCGTCCTGACGAACCGGACCCGCACCGCCGGGGTGAACGGGCTCGCTGCTTATTTTCCGTACCGCAGGACGGACCTTTACCCTGGGCTCCGCATGGTGCTGGCGGACAGCGGGTACCAGACCGGGTTTGAGCTGTTCGACAGCTTCACGGAGATCATGGACCGCGGCTACATGCTTTCCTCTGCCGGCAGGGACTATTACACCTTCGGGGAGCTTTCGCCCGCCTATGAAACAGAGGACGGGATGGTCCAGCCGCTCTCCGAAAAGCAGGAGCGCCTCATCACGGACGCCGTCCTGAACGTCCGCTTCCTCACGAAGGACGCGCGGATCGACATGGGCAGCGACAACGTGGTTCGGATGACCGAAAACCATGAGGCAGTCATTGACTTCGACGGCAGCTGGGCCAGCATCGCCGGGCAGCCGGTAGCATTGACCACCTATCCCATCAGGAAGGACGAGGACGGATACTGGTTCTCCGGAAGCACCAAGGCGCTTCTGAACGGGACGCGGGAGATCCGCGTGGAGATGGTCTGGGGGCCCGAAACGGAGGAGATGGTGGCAAACGGGACCCCGGTCGAGGGGCGTGTCGCGGGCTACCGTCTCTGGACGGACACGCCGGACATGAACGAGCAGGGCTACCGGCAGTTCGCCCCGGGCGATACCGTCGAGTTCCTCTACAGCCTCTACAACCGCCGCGGATACTACCGGGAGGAACGCACGCTTTATCCGCCTGTCAGGGTCACCGATCCCGCGAAGGACCTCGCGGTCGGCTATGTGGACGTGACGGACCGGAGCGTCGAATACTGGCTCACCTTCACCGACATCTACCGCCATACCTATGATACGGTGAGGAGAAGGAAGTAAAGGTTCGCGGGAAATGCTTTGCGTGGGGGAACGGGGCAATGCGGAAAAGCGCAGTTTATTCCGGGAATATGGAGGCTGTGCGGGAAAAATGCCGGGCTGTGCGCCGGGATTTTCGTGAAGTTACAAAAAAACAGATAAGAAACCAGGTTTGGATATGGTGCGGACACGCGGTGATGTGATATTATGTAATCCAAATACATAGAGGACTGCGGTAAATGCTCCGCGTCCGGAAGGAGTACATAAATGAAGAAAAACATCAGACTGGTTGCAGTTGTTATGGCTGCTGCGATCGGGCTTTCCGCGTGCGGTAGCTCCTCGGTAACGGCCCCGAAGGCGACGACAAAGGAATCGGTCGAGATGATCAAGGAAACACCGATCGCGGTCGCGCCGCCGGTTCCCGCCGGGAACCAGCAGGTAGGCCCCGCGAAAAAGGGCGGCGAGGTCGGCCCGGGCGTCACTGTACCGGAGTACACCTACTATGGAAGCGACCTGGTGACCGCAGGCGTATGCCGCGAGATCGTGAAAATGGCGAAGGACAGCTATGACACGGAAGGCCTCATTTCCGTGCCCGGTCCGCTGATCTTCCTCGTCGATGATTCCGACAAGAACGATATCAAGGTCTGGGGCGCGTTCTACGTTTACAACTACAAGCTCAACGGCACCACGCTGGAGTGCGAGAGCGGCGGAAGAGAGGACGGCCTCATGCATTTCAAGGCTGAGGACGGAGACCTTACGCTGACCTCCTACGAAGTGACCGAATCCGGCGGCGGCTACATGGAGTCCCTGGAAAAGATCTGCGCGGGGCATGACGGACTTGTAAAGAAGTTCAGCACGACGGACGAGCAGATCACGGGGGCAAGGGAACAATTCCTGAAGGAATGGATCGAGGCGAAGGACCTGAAGATCGACAGCTATCAGGATTACGGCTGGCCGAAGGTCATGCTGAAGTAACACATCGCTGACAGGCCGGACCCGGAAACGGGGCCGGCCTTGCGGAGTATTTGCTGCGTGCCTGTAAGCGCAGATTGGTTTTCTGCAGGTGCAGGGACTGCGTGCCTGTAAGTGCGGGAAGTGCCTGCAGGGGCAGGGAGCTGCGTGCCTGTAAGATGCAGATCGGTT
>CACXDR010000146.1 GCA_902766415.1 uncultured Lachnospiraceae bacterium | reverse complement strand
CCTGCTACTGAAATTATATCCTTTGGAAAAAAGGCGGGAAATGCTCAGCCTGCACAAAATCACAACTTAATTTTTGTATATTTCATGCAGTCTCTCTGCTTTTCCGGCAGGATCACACTAAAACACACATTCCCACTTATACGGGAGGCCGGCGGGCCGCCTCCACGGCTTTCACGCCGGCCTTTCCTGTCCCTCCGGCTTTCCTGCCGGTCTTCCCTTACGTTACGCCTCCACCGTGTCGCTCGCGACGATATCCACGCCGCAGCCCGCGATGTTCTTCACGATCACGTCGTAGCGCTTCACCGGCGCCTTCACGACCGTCTTCTTAAGGATATCCATGCATGTGAAGAGAAGCTCCTTCGGGACCGGCTTTTCGGAACGCACCGGCAGGAGCGGCTGGTCCGCCCCCTCAAGCTTTACCGTGCTGGTCAGGATGCGCACCGGGTGCGCGAACTCCTGCCGCCCGTAGACCTCGCCCCGCTTGCAGGTATAGCCGCTGATCTGATCGATCCGGTCCCCTTCCCCGGTGACCGTGATGCGGCAGCCCATCGGGCATACAGTACAGATGATCTCCTTTTCCATCCTTATACCTCCTCACCTGTGACTTCGACGGTGATATCATTTCCCGAAACGCTTCCGGTCTTCACGTCGACGTGACACATCTCGCCCGGGTTCACGCGCTGTTCCTTCTTTTCAGAAAGCACCTTCCCGCCGGACTTCACGACGAGCTTCACCTTCAGCGCCGGCTTAAGCACCCGGAAGAAGAGCCGCACGGTCTCCTCCTCCGCCGTGACCACCACCTTATGCGGGCAGAGATAGCGGACGTTCGCGCCCGGGACGCACGGTACCTCGCGCACCGCAGCGGGAAGCGTTCCCATCGCGTACCGCGCGGCGGAACGCCCGGCGTTCAGGCTCTCCACGGTGACATTGTCCACCAGGTCGTTCACGTGCACCACGTTTCCGCACGCGAAAACGTTCGGCGCCGTGGTCTGCATGAACTGGTTTACCTCCGGCCCGTTCGTGACCGGGTCAACATGGATCTCCGCCTTCCTCGTCAGCTCGTTCTCTGGGATCAGGCCCACGGAAAGAAGGAGCGTATCGCACGGCACGAACTCCTCCGTCTCCGGGATGGGCTGCTTCTTCGCGTCGACCGCGGCGATGTACACGCCCTCCACGCGCTCGTTCCCGACGATCCTGGTGACCGTGTGGGAAAGCTTTAACGGAATGCCGAAATCGTCCAGGCACTGGACACGGTTCCTGGTGAGGCCCGCGAGGAAATCCATCAGCTCGACTACGCAGAGGACCTCCGCGCCCTCAAGCGTCATGCGGCGCGCCATGATCATGCCGATATCGCCCGAGCCTAAGATCACGATCTTTTTCCCGACGACCGCGTTCTGGCGGTTCACAAGACGCTGCGCAGCGCCCGCGGTGTAGATGCCGGCCGGGCGCGTGCCCGGGATCTGGATGCCTGCCCTGGTCCGCTCCCTGCAGCCCATGGCGAGGACGATGCTCCTGCCCGTGACCTTTGTCATGCCGTACTTCCGGTTCACGCAGTATACCGCGGACTCCTCCGGCACGACCTCCAGGACCATGGAGTCGGTCAGGGCCTCCGCGCCGAGGGCGAGCGCCTCCTCCTTGAATGCGCCGGCATACTCCGGCCCGGTCATTTCCTTCTTAAAATATGTAAGGCCGAAGCCCGGATGGATGCACTGCTGAAGGATGCCTCCAAGCTTCTCGTCACGCTCGATGATGAGGACCTTCTCCGCCCCCTCCTTCTTCGCCGCGACCGCCGCGGACAGACCGGCCGGGCCGCCGCCGATGATCACCACATCACAACTGATCTCGTACATTGTTCTCCTCCCGTCTTATCTCGTCATGCCCGCGACCATATAGGAGCCGCTGTTGTTTTTCGTGACCTGCTCCACCGGGATGCCAAGCTCCCGGGCAAGGATCTCGATGACCTTCGGTCCGCAGAAGCCTGCCTGGCAGCGCCCCATGCCGGCGCGCACCCTGCGCTTCACGGCGTCCATGCTGCGCGCGCCAAGCGGGCGGTGGATCGCGTCGAGGATCTCCCCCTCCGTGATGGTCTCGCAGCGGCAGATCACGCGTCCGTACGCCGGGTTCTCCCTGACAAGGGCGTCCTGCTCCTCACGGGAAAGCTCATGGAAGCGGACGATGCCCTTCCTCGTCTTCTTGTAATCCTCGCGGAAGATCATGGGCTCTCCAAGGTCGCGCATCAGGTTCGCGACATACACGCCCATGGCCGCGGACAGCGTAAGCCCGGTGGAACGCACGCCGGAAAGGTTGATGAAGCCCTTCAGGTCGTCCCAGGTATCGACGTGCAGGCCTTCCGGGTTCCTGTTCGGACGGAGGCCGCTGTACTGGGTGATGGAATCCCGGACGTTGACGTTCGGGATCAGGCGCTTCACGTCTGCCGTGATGGAATCGAGGCCCTCCCTCGTGACGGACTTGTCCGTCTTGTTGTCAAGGTCCTCCGCCGTCGGCCCCACCAGCATGTTGCCGTGGATGGTCGGGCACATGAGCTTGCCCTTCGTGATCTTCGTCGGGATGGGAAGGACGATCTGCCGCACCTTGCAGGACGTGTTCTTGTCAAGGATAAAGAACTGTCCCCTTCTCGCGACGACCTTGTAGTCCGCCTTGCCGACCATGGCGGCGATCTCGTCGCAGTAGAGCGCGGCCGCGTTGATCACGTACCGCGTCCCGATGGTCCCGCCGGTGGTGACGACCTCCTTCACCGCGCCGTCCTCCGTCCGGATGTCCGTGACACGCGTATTAAGAAGGAAGTGAACGCCGTTCTCGCAGGCATTTTCCGCGTACGCCTGCACGAGGATGAACGGGTCGATGATGGACTCCCGCGGGATATAGAGCCCGCCCTTGACCTCGGGGTTCAGCTCCGGCTCGATCTCAAGGAGCTCCTCCCTGGTCAGGTACTGCACGTCGTACACGCGGTTCAAAAACGCCTTATGCTTGATCTCCGGAAGCTTCTCATACTGCTCGTCCGTGATCGCCGGGAGGATCGCGCCGATCCTCTT
>CACXDR010000145.1 GCA_902766415.1 uncultured Lachnospiraceae bacterium | reverse complement strand
CCAGATGGACGGGCCTTTTTCATCTCCGTAGTATTTGTTCAGCGCGTAGACCATACGGTCAAGCGCCGCCTTCATGGGCGCCGTACAATACCAGCTGTATATCGGGGTTGCCAGCACGATCCTGTCCGCCTTAAGGACTTCGTCCAGGATCTCCGTCATGCCGTCCCGGATCCGGCAGTTCGGCGCGCTCCAGTCCCGCTGGCAAGCGCGGCAAGCCTCGCAGCCGCGGATCTCCAGATCGTAAAGATCGAATCTCCTGACCTCGTGACCGGCCTTAAGAAGCGTCTCCGTAAAAGGCGTGAGGAGCGCCGCAGTGTTTCCGTTTTTCCTCGGACTTCCCATCAGGATCACAAATCTCATATGCTTCGCCTCTCTGCTTTCGGCCATGGGGACTGTCCCCATGGTCCAACAGACCTGCTCATTTCTGTTGATTATATTTCACATCCTTATGAATCTGTTGCTTATGCATAATAGTGTTTAGCCATGGGGACTGTCCCCATGGCCGAAAATCACGATAACCCGAACAGCGCGTCGACTGCCGCGGGAAGCTCGGAGGCGCTGCGGATGACGCCCTCCGGGCGTTCCGCTCCGCCGAAGCCATAGGCCGCGTGGATGAACCGGATCCCGGCGTCGTGCGCCGCGTATTCATCGTTCACGATGTCGCCGACGTAGACGCAGTCCTCCGGCCTGAGCCCGTTCCGTTCCATGAGGAGCTGTATGCTGCCGCTTTTCGGGAGCTTCGACCTTTCGTACCACTCGCTGTCGAGGACGATGTCCCCGAGCCCGGCCGCAGCGACCGCCACCTCGACGTAGCCGTTCTGACAGTTCGAGACAACGTAGATCCCGTACCCCTTTTCATAAAGAAGTCGTACAGCCTCAGGGAAGCCCGGATAGACCGTCCCGGGATGGTCCGGAAGGTACCGGATCTCGTTGTCCTCCGCTGCCTTCATGAACGCGAGCCTCCGCTCCTCCGGAACCTCCGGGAAGAACATTTCCGCGATCTCCGGGGCCGTGTGCCCGAGGCAGGTTTTTTTCTGCTCCTCGCTGATCTGAAGCCCGCGGTTCTCCGGGAACTCCCGGAACGCGGCCTCCCAGGCCTCGAAGATCTGCGGGATCGCGTCCCACATGGTGCCGTCGATATCAAGGATCACATTTTTCCCGTTTCCCATCCGGTCCCGTCCCCTTTCTGCAGGTAGTCTCCTGATCGTTTCCTGTCCTCCGCCCGGGATCTCCCCCGGCGTCCGCCGACCGCACCCAGGCTCCGGCCCTGCCAGTCCCGGCTGTCCGCCGGACACCCCCAGGCTGTGCCTGGGGTCACCCCGCAGGCATCCTCCGGACACCCCCAGGCGCATCCAGTCTTCAGACCTTATACTCCGAGAGGATCTCCTCCGGCTTGTCCGCGTCCGTCTCGTCGATCTTCTCCCAGTTGGTCACCAGCTCCATCAGCGCGTCCACCAGCGCCATCTCGTTTAAATGCGAGTAGTCCCGCTCAAAAGCACCGTCGTCAGCAGTGCCGGATCTCAGGACATAGTCGGAAAGAGACGCGACGGGCGATGTCGCCGAAGCCGTGATGGAGATCACCTTCAGCCCCTTTTCCTTCGCGAGCCCGATCGCCTGTATCACCTGCCTCGAATTGCCCGACTGCGAGATCGCGACCACCAGGTCCTCAGGCGAAGCGAGGTTGATGTTGTTTAAAAAGTATTCCGGCGCGACGCCGCTCGTGGAGCGGATCCCCAGACGTCCCAGGCGGAACGCCATGTGCAGCGCAAGCGGCATGGTATTGCCCACCGCGGCAAGGTGAACCTGTCCCGCGCAGGAACGGATAAGTCCCGCGCTCGTCTTCATGGCCTCATGGTCAAGCCCCGCGCACACCTTCTCAAGCGTGTCCGCGTACCTGTGGAAGATCTGCTCGACCGACCCGGCCGCCCGCCGCTCCTGCCTGCTCCCCAGGTCCTTCGCAAGAAGCACCCGGAACTGGTAGTAGCCCTTGAAGCCCGCGTGGTGGCACATGCGCACCACCGTCGCGTCGCTGACCCCGCTCTCCTTCGCGAGCTCCGCGACCGTCATGCCGAGGATCGCGTTCGGATCGCGCAGGATGAGGTCCGCGACCTTTTTTTCCGCCGAAAACATATCCTGGTACTGCTCCCTCAGGAGCGCAGTGACAGTCTTTCCCGGCATGATCCCTCCTTACCCGCGTCAGCCCCTGTCCTTCCTTATGAAGCAGGTGTGCATGCCCGCGACGAACGTATCCCCGAGCCCGATCGTGTACTTCGGCCGTTCAAGAAGCTTGGACGGGACGATCACCAGCGATCTGCCGGCATCGTCCTCCCGGGCCTTCTGCTGACTTAAGATCTCGAGTCCCCTTTTGCTCAGCTCTGCCATCCCGAGGGATTCCCTGAGGTCGGAAAGCGTCCCGTAGCGGCCCACGCGCGCGCGCGTCCCCGCCATGAGGTTCCCGATCGTGAGCCCCGCCTCAATGTCAACGCCCTCCGGCTTCTTTCCGTAGAACATCGAATAATCCTTTGTGTGGAGCAGCACCGCGCGGGAGCGGCAGAAGGAAAGCATGACGCGGAGCCCCGCGAGGATCCCGTCCAGATTCGAAAGGTCCGCCCTCTCCCCCATCTTTACAAGCTCCGCCTCGAGCTCCTCCTCGTTCATCCCGGCGATGTCCGCGTACGGACCGAGCTTCCCGAAGATCAGGTCCTTCACCTCGCTGCTCATGTAGAACGCGCCCTCAAGGTAAACGACCGTCTCCGGCGACCGCGCCTTCAGCTTCTTAAGGAAGCTCTCCAGCTGCGCGATCCTCTGCCCGATAATGGCGGTATCCACGATCGCGTCGAAGCCCGACAGCAGGATGGACGACGGCTTTTCATCGGTCTGCTCCCAGTAGGAAAGGACCGGGTCCTTGATCGGGAGGACCTTGTGGACCTTGTCGTAGAAAAGGATCAGCCGGTTCGAGGCCGGGATCGCATGCTCCTCTCCGCCGAAGCGGACGATGTCGCCCTTCTGGAACTGGAGGATGATGTGGTAGACCGGGTCCGCGTCCGATGCCGCGCTCCCGACGCGCACCTTCTTCCCGCCGCGGATCACCGTGGTGCCCTCATGGTCCAGCATGCGGCAGACCTCCGCGCAGTCGTCGGTCAGGTGCATGCTGACCGGGATGCCGAGCGCGCCGAGGGCGGCCGCCCCCTGGGCCCCCGTGCCTCCAAGCGCCGGCTCCTCCGTGAACGCGCTTCTTAAAAAACGGCACACGGAAACGTCCGTGATATCGAAGTTCCCGCCGAGTCCCTTCACGATGTAGGCCGCGCTGATCCGCGCGAAATCGGAAAGGTCATCGATGGTATCGCCCTCCTTCGCGTACGGCGCTTCCTTAAGATGCTTATCAAGGATCCGGTTGTACGCCTCCGCGTCCCAGTGGAGGACGATGTCGAAATTGGACGAAAACCCGAACAGCGGCGCGGAGCTGTGCTCCTTCGCGTACGCCGCGGTCTCCGGGAGCTGGTCAAGATAGTATTCGTAACGGTCGGTATATTCCATGGCGCTGCCTCCTGGACCAGGAAATAAGAAAACGGCCGCCGCGGGAAAGAAAGCTTGGTTAAGGCTTTTTCCGGCGCGGCGGCACGGGATGTTTACAGTTTCCTGCTTACAGCATCTCGTCCGGCAGATAGTACCGGACCTTGTCATCGTCGTTGAACAGTCTGACCTTGTGCTCGACGACCTCATTCATGGCAGCGACCGCGTCCGGATAGAGCTCGAACGGCTCGCGAAGCTTCTGGTCCTCAAGGATGACGCGCAGCTTCTTGTAGAACGCGTCCTTGATATCGGAGGAAATGTTGATCTTGTTGACACCGCGCTTCACAGCCTCGGCGATCTCCTCGTCGGAGTTGCCGGAGCCGCCGTGAAGGACCAGCGGGGTGTCCGGAAGCTGGGACTTGATCTCGGAAAGAAGGTCCTGCTTCAGCTTCGGCTGCATGCCCTTCGGATACAGGCCGTGGGAGGTGCCGATCGCGATCGCGAGGCAGTCGACGCCGGTCTCCGCGACAAAGCGGACCGCGTCCTCCGGCCTCGTGTAAAGGATATGATCCATACCGCCCTCGAAGCCGTCCGCCGTGCCGATGGTGCCGAGCTCGCCCTCAACGGAAACGCCCAGCGGGTGCGCCAGCTCGCAGACCTTCTTCGTGATCGCGATGTTCTCCTCGAACGGAAGCGCGGAAGCGTCGATCATGACGGAGGTGAAGCCTGCCTGGATCGCCTCGCAGATGGGGCCCCAGTCGCTGTGGTCAAGGTGGATGACGACCGGAAGCGGGCTCTTGTTCGCGCGGTCGATGCACATCTTGATGAAGCTTGCGCCCTGGAAGTGCAGCTCCTTCGGATGGATCGCGAGGATGACCGGCGCCTTCAGCTTCTCGCAGGTATCCATGACGCCGTTCAGGATCTGGCCGGTCCCGATATTGAATGCCGGGACAGCGAAGTTATGCTTGTTCGCGACCTTTAAAAGGTCCTTCATGTTCATTAACATGGTATCTTTTCCTCCATTGATGGTGAAATTTTATATCTTCTGATATCATATTATGCACTTCATAAGACGCATGTCAATGTGTTTATGAAATTTTATTTCTCGAAAATCAGCCTGAAAATCCCGCTTTTCATTTCCCGGAATCAGCCCGGGGATCCCCTCTTTCATTTCCCGGAAACCAGCCCGGGCATCCCGTCTTTCATTTCCCGGAGATCATCTTAAGGATCTCCTCCTCGGAGAGCGGGACGGCTGATGCTCCCACATGCAGGGTGCTCAGGCTGGCCCCCGCGCACGCGAACCTCAGCGCGTTCCCGGGAGCATCGCCCGCAAGGGTCCTGTAGATGAACAGCGCGACCATGGTGTCGCCGGCGCCGGTCGTGTCGACCGGGCGCACCGGATACGCCGGGACGCGGATCAGCTCCCCGCCCGTAAGGGCGATGGCCCCCTTCGCGCCGCACTTCACGATCACATTCTTCACGCCCGCCGCGCGGAACGCCTCCGCCGCTGCCTCCGGCGTGTCCGTGCCCGTCAGCTGCAGCGCGTCCTCCTCGCTCGGGAGGAACCAGTCAAAGTACGGCAGGAAGCGGCTGATGTCGCCGATCCGGATGCCGCCCTTCTCCGCCGCGATGTCCGCGAAGACCAGGACGCCGCGCTCCTTCGCTTCCTTTAAAAGGTCAAGAAGACCCTCCCGCTCATACTCCGGGACGTTCATCAGGCTTCCGATGGTCACCGCGTCGATCCCCTCCGGGAGATGCGGAAGGTCCGCCTTCGCGTACGTCCCCTGTGCCGCGTTCAGGACGAAGATGTGGCGCTCTCCCTCCGGGCTCACAAGCACCGCCGCGGTCCCCGAGGCCATGTCCTTCCGCTCCGCGACGAGGGAAATGTCCACGCCGCGCGAGGTGAGCATCGACTTAAGCATAAGCCCCGTCTGGTCGCCGCCGAGCGCCGCCGCGAGACAGGTCCTCACGCCGAAATCCGAAAGACGGATCGCCTGGTTCACCGCGTCCCCGCCCGCGCGCACCTCGATCGACTGCACCGCCTGCTTCTCCCGCCAGTCTGCCTCATGCGGGACGCCCGAGATAAAAATATCCGCCACCAGCGCCCCGATGCATAAAACGCGCGGGGCGTCCTTCCGAGTTTCCATACCCTGTACCTCCGTTCCGGTTTAATCCCTCTTTAATGTATAAGTCTCCCCGTTCGCGAAGCACATGACCTCCACCGTATTCCGGTCAAGGACCTTGAATCTGAACAGGGCGTGCTTTTTCCCGTCGTTCTCGATCATATAGCTGCCGTTCTCAAAGGAAAGGATCCCGACGCCGTCGACAAACGGCAGATTATAAATGCAGCCGCTTGTGTTGCAGTTGAAAAAGTGCTTTTTGTCTTTGTCCCACCAGATCCCGTTCAGGAAAACAAGGGCGTTGACCGTATCCCCAACGACGACGTCAGCCGCGTCCGCGAGGTCCAGGTCATTGAGGAGCGGCTCCATGTCTTCCTTCGCCTTTTTGAACACGTCTGCGTTCCCCGTATAGCCGGTGACCATGTTGTCCCTGACCGTGCAGAGGGTGCTGTACGCTTCTGACCGTTTGTAGTCTCCCAGGGCATTGAAGATGGTCCGGGCCCGGCCGGTCTGTCCGCGCGAGTAGAGCTCCGCGGCCCCGTTATAGGCATCCTCCTTAATAACGTTCATACCCTCCGCGGCTTTTCCGAGACCCCTGCCGGTAAGCTTCTCCATGGACTCCATTGCCTTAAGATAGTCGCCCTTCCCGCTGTACCACAGCGCCTCCTGGTACTGCACCTCCAGGCACATATCCTTCGCGTCGGAATAGTCTCCGAGCTCCTCAAAGATCCTGAGGGCTTCGCTGAACCGTTCCCTGGCAAGGGCTTCCTTCCCCTTTCCGTACTCGCACGCGAGGATCATCGTTTCCGAGTCCTCGTAGCCGTCAAGCTCCGTGAAGATCTCCTCCGCCTCATCATACTTACCGTCCTCCATCAGCTGGACGGCGTCCGTATACTGCTTATATCTTTTGTCGACGAGCCCCCGGATAAAACCGGCGGCCTTCCCGATCCCGCCGCCTTTCAGGTCATCCACGAATCCGAAGGGCGAGCGAAGCTTCTCCAGGGCCTCCTCCACGGCGCCGTTCCCTTTTTCCTCCGCCGCTTCCAGAGCGCTTTCGATCCCGCCTTTGAACGGGGACTCAACGGACCTGATGATCCCCCCGCCGTAAGCAGTCGTCGTAAAGAGGAAGATGCAGAAAAAAGCTGTTGTAAAAAAGCTCCTGAATCGTCTCATGGTCTTCTCCTGTGCCGGAAATCTCCGTCTGTCTTCTGTTCCATCCGCCCGCGCCCCTGGCATTTCGCGTCTCTGGTATTTCCGCCCGCGCCGGTATTCCCGCCCCCGACGTTCAAGCTGCCGGATGGCTGTTTTACCGTCTCAGATACTCCGAAGAAACCGGAAACTCAAAATAGGTATCCGGATACGGCTCCTCCTTAAGGGTGAAATGCCACCACTCGCAGTCGAGCGGCGTAAACCCGTTCCGTACCATCGCCCTCTGCAGAATCATGCGGTTCTCGTACTGCTCTTCCGTGACCTCCCTGTTATCCGGGTGGGAGATCTCGCTGAAGAGGTCAAAGGGGCTTCCCATGTCCACCTCTTTCCCGGATTTCATATCAAGGAGCGTGAGGTCGACCGTACTGCCCCGGCTGTGGCTGGACCGGCTGGCGATGTAGCCCTTCGCGAAAAGCTCCTGCTTTTCGAGCTCCGGATAAAAATACTCCTTCATCCGGATGTCCTGGTCCTCGATCCCCCAGAGGACAAAGGACCTGACCGCGCACGCCGGCCGGTAGGCATCGAACACCTTCAGACGGTAGCCCCGGACGATCAGCTCGCTGCTGACAGCCTTCAGCGCCCTGGCCGCTTCCTTCGTGAGAAGCGCGCAGGGCTCCTCATAGCCGTCGATCCGCTCGCCGATAAAGTTGTAGGTCGAATAATACCGGATCTCCTGCACGATATGCGGGACGTGATCCGCAAGAAGCACGAACCCCGACGGGTCCATGGCAGCATCGTTCCTGTATTCCTTCCTCATATGATCCTCTCCCTGACGTCCCTGCCCTCTGCCACGCTGGCCGCGCCTTCTGTCACTCCTCTGCCTGCGCCTTCTGTCATACCGCTGCCCGCTTTTTCTGTCACAATTCCTGCGGACCATGCTGCAGCCTTCCGGGTATCCGCCGCTGCCCCCGCGGTATCTGCCGCAGCGACCTTCACAAACTCCGGTCGCCCTTCCGGGCAGGCGCCCGGCCCCACGGACCTGAGCTCCGTAAACTCCACCGTCGCGCGGGCCTCCGTCTTGTCCCAGTCATGGAAGCCGCCGCGGGCGATATGGGCGCCGAGCCAGCAGTCCTCAAGCCGCACCTTCGCGAAGTTCCGCCAGGGCCGCGCGATATAGACGCTGCCGTCCGGCACGTTCTCCGTCCGCGTAAACCTGGAGTTCCGGACGACGAAGCCCTCCTTCACCCCCTCCGGGGTGGAAGGCGCGAAAACGTAGCCCGGCTCCACGCTGCGGAACTCGCAGTTATCGAAATACGCGGTCGCGCCGCCGAAAATAAAATCGATCCCGCCCTCGATCAGGCAGTTCCTGAAATACATCGTGTGATGCTTCCTCGGGGCGTGCTCCTTCGGACCGAGAAAACCACCCGGTATGATCTCCTTCTCCGGCAGGGGCGCAAGGAACAGGGTGTCCTGGTGTCCCTTAAGCACGCAGTCCTCAAGCCGGATCTCATCCCCGTCAAGATAAAGCGCCAGGGCCTGCCCGGCCTCCGCCTGCGGTCCCGAGGTATTCTCGAACACACAGTTCCGGAACGTGACCCGGTCCCCGTCGACGAGGAGCGTATAGGTGCGGAACGTACCGTACAGCCTCCCGTCCGGGTGCGTCATCTTCGCAAAGTATCCCGAAGAGTACGTCTTTCCCTCGATGGTGATCCCGCTTTCATGAATGTAATACTGTTCCATACTGTCCCACTCCAGTCTTTCCGGGGATGCGCCTACGCGAACATTTCCCCGATCACCTCGTTGATCATCCGTTTATGCGCCGCTCCGTCGCGGTCCTTGTCCGGGATCTCCGTAAAGAGCGCGCCCGGGATCCGTTCCCTGAGCCAGACCCCGTACCCGAAGGGATGGCAGAAATCATTCCTGCACGCGACGATCCGCACCGGCATACGGAGCTTTCCAAGGCACGCCTCGTCCGGGACCGGCGCCTTATTCGGAAGGATCAGGAACTTTCTCCAGTTCCTTATATTCGGCTCCTCGTCAAAAGGCAGGAGGAACGCGTTCCGCGTATAGGCGGAGGGCTCCCGCACGATCTCCCAGCCGGCAGTCTTCATGAAGGCATCCTTCCCGCCCTCCTTCAGGCACCGGCCCATGTCCTCATAGGCCAGGATCCTGTCATGGTCCATCGGCCGGTCCGTCCACGCGTTCCTGATGAGCAGCAGCCCTTCAACACGCTCCGGATGCCGCACCGCGGCGGCGAGACTGACTGCGGCGCCCATGGAGATCCCGCCGAACACCGCCTTCTCAATGCCTAAATGGTCCAGCAGGCAGACGGCATCGTCCGCGAGGCGTTCAAAGGAGAGCGTCTCCCAGTCCGCGCCGCTGTTCCCGTGCCCCTGCTGGTTCAGGGCGATGAGCATGACTCCGTCCCGCGCCTCATACGTGGAGCGGATCTGGCTTATGCTCCCGCCGAGCCCGTGCAGGAAAAGGAAGGGCTTTCCGCTCCCGCTCACCTCATATTCAAGGACGATGCCCCTGTCCGTCGTAAATGTTTCCATGTCCGAAGTTCTCCTTCCTTACTGCTTCCGGCTTACAGGCTCTCCGCCTGCCCTGTCAGGCAGGTCATGCGCTTCCGGGACAGCTCCTCTGTTCCCGGACTGTTTTTCCGGTTCCGGGTTCCGGAGTTAGTTATCCGCTTCCCGGCAGGCCCCCTCCCGTTCCCGGTCAGACCAGGTTTTTAAGGAACGCGAGGCTCTCCGGGATCTGCGTCTCCGAGAGGCCGTGCATGATCAGCGCCCCCCTGTAGCCGCTTTCCTTTAAAAGCCGCACGTAGAGCGGGAAATCCAGCGCGCCCCGGCCCGCGGCCACGAAATCAAGCTGCGCGGGCACGGAAGAAGCATCCTTCCCCGCCTTATCGCCAACTCCCGCACTGCCTGCTCCTGCCATGCTGCCAGCCGCCGTGCTGCCTGCTCCTGCCGGCGGCGCGTACGCGAGATCCTTCGCGTGCGCCAGGATGATGTCCTTCCCGAGGATCTCGAACGCCTCTTTGAGGATCCTGTCCATCTCCGGGATCTCCGCGGGACGGAACAGGTTCGCGCCGTCCATG
>CACXDR010000144.1 GCA_902766415.1 uncultured Lachnospiraceae bacterium | reverse complement strand
GCTGTTATGGCTCAGACCTCGGCGCCGCCGGATCTCTTCGCTGCCTTCGCGGCTTTCTCCGCAGCGGCTTCCTCAGCCTCCATGGCTGCGACCTTCGCGTCGTGCTTCGTCTCCATGACATACCAGAGGGAGGTCGCGACTGCGACGGACGAATAGGTACCGCAGATAGTGCCGATCATCAGCGGGAGCGTGAAATCACGGATCGAGGACACGCCCATGATGTAAAGGATCAGGATCGCGACGAAGGTCGTGACGGAGGTCAGGATGGAACGCGAGAACGTCTCCGTGACGGACTTGTTCGCGATCTCCTCCCTCGTGAGGCGCTCGCCGAGGCGCTGGTTCTCACGGATACGGTCGAACACGACGATCGTGTCGTTGATCGAATAGCCGACCAGCGTCAACATGCACGCGACGAACGAGGAGCCGACGCTCCAGCGGAACACCGCGTAGCAGGTGGTCAGGATCAGGACGTCGTGGATCAGGCAGATGATCGCCGAGGTCGCGAAGCGGATGTCGGCGAACCGGAACCTGATGTAGATCAGCATAAGGAACAGCGCGATGATGACCGCGGTGATAGCCGCGCGGCGCATCTCGCCGGAGATGGTACCGGAGATATTCTCCGCGGTGACCTTCTCCTTGTCGATGGCAAACTTCTCCGCCAGGGCGTCACTCAGCGCGACGCGCTCATCGACCGACAGGCTCCTGGTCTTGATCAGGACCTCGTTGGTGCCCTGGACCTTGGACGCCTGGATATCGTTGTCCCCGGTGATGGAGGAAACGATCGGCTTCACCTGCTCGTCGATCGTCTCGAGCTGGAGATCCTCGTTGAAGGTGACGTTCGTGGAGGTACCGCCCTTGAAGTCAAGGCCGAGGTTCAGCGGCGAGCCGGTGGTCGCGCCGAAATAGCCCATCGCGATGAAGCCTGCGGCGATCACGGCGACCGCCAGGCCGAAGAACGCCTTGCGCTTCCCGATGAAATCGATGCGCTTCCGCTCCTTGATCACGCCGAAAAGCTGCTTCTTGTCGAGACCCAGGTCGCAGAAGGTGTAGAGCCATGCCCTCGTGATCACGATCGCGGTGAACATGGAGACGATGACGCCGAGGCCGAGCGTGGTCGCGAAGCCCTTGATAGTGCCGGTACCCATGATGAAGAGGACCGCCGCCGCGATCAGCGTGGTGACGTTGCCGTCGACGATCGCGGAAAGCGCCTTGCGGAAGCCCGTCTTGACCGCGCTGCGGACCGTCTTGCCCAGGCCGATCTCCTCGCGGATACGGGTGAAGATGATGACGTTCGCGTCGACCGCCATACCGACGGAAAGGATGATGCCGGCGATGCCCGGAAGGGTCATCGTGATGTCAAATGCCGAGATCAGGCAGATGGTCAGGCTGATGTACAGCGCCAGGGCGAAAGCCGCGGCGATGCCGGGGACCCAGAAAACGCCGATCATCAGGACAGCGATGGCCGCGAAAGCGACCGCGCCTGCCTTGAGGCTCGTGCTGATGGCCATCTGGCCGAGCTGCGCGCCGACCACGTTGGAACGGAGCTCTTCCAGTTCAAGCTTCAGGGCACCGATACGGATCGTGGAAGCGAGAAGCTCTGCCTCCTCGAAGCCGCTCATGCCGTCGATGGTGCACTGTCCGCCCGTGATGGGCTCGCGGACCACCGGGTTCGAATACATGACGTTGTCATAGATGATCGCGATCCGCTGGCCGACCAGCCTCGTGGTCGCCTCCGCGAAGGCCTTGGTCCCTTCGTCGGAGAAGGTCAGCTCGACGACGTACTGGTTCGCGCCGGTCGTCCTGTCCTGTCTCTGGCCTGCCTGCGCGCTCTTCACCTGGTCGCCGGTCAGGATGGTCTTGCCGTCCGGGTCGACGAACAGGAGGCTGCCGGGCTGGCCGAGCTCCTGAAGGATGGTGTTCGCGTCGGAAACGCCGGGAATATCGATGTTGATGCGGTTTGCGCCTTCCTGGTAGACCTGCGCTTCATCGGAATAACCGCCGACTCTCTGCTGCAGCTTGTAGATGGTGTCGCGCATGTCCTGGTCGCTCGGATTCGCGTCCTTCGCCTGGTAGGTGATGCTGACGCCGCCCGCCAGGTCGAGGCCGAGCTTGATCTTCTGCTGGCTCATGCTCATGTATGCCAGGTAAACGAACCCTGCCAGCGCTGCCAGGAGTACGACCAGGGTGATCATACCCCTGCCCTTGTTGTTCTTCATGACTCTTTCTCCTCGTTACTCTCTTTATTTTGTAAATACCGGCGCGCCTTTGGCGCCGGCCGTTACATTCCTCTTCATTGCCGGACGGCATTCCTTACGCGCCGCTGCCGGCACTGGCCGCGTCCATCATCTCGCACGCCTTGATCATGATGGCGCACTCGATCCGTTTTTTCTGCATCTCGCAGCCGATGTCGTAGGCGTCCGTCAGGCTTCCGTGGAAGTTCCACGAGTTCGCCGCGCAGCCGCCGCTGCAGTAGAACCTCGCGAAGCATTCCCTGCACTTCGGCTTCGCGTAGACGTTGCAGAGCTTGAACTCGTCGCAGATGTCCTGCCGCGTGATGCCCTCGTCCACGTTGCCGAGGAGGAACTTTTCG
>CACXDR010000143.1 GCA_902766415.1 uncultured Lachnospiraceae bacterium | reverse complement strand
TGCCGCGTTTTCAGCGGAACTGCCCCCTGCCCTGTCACCGGCATTGTCCGCCGCCCTGCCACCTGTAATGTCCGCCGCCCTGTCACCGGCATTGTCCGCGGAGCCGTCCCTCAGGCCGAACAGGCAGAGCTTCCTGTCGATATTCTTCAGATAATAAAGGATCACGAGGAGCTCCGCCGCGCGCGCCGCAAGGGTACCGACTGCGGCGCCGGCGATTCCCATCTCGGGCAGGCCGTACCGGCCGAAGATCAGGCACCAGTTGATCCCCACGTTGATCACGAGGGAGATGACGGAGATGACGAACGAGATCCTGACGGTCTTGACCGCGCGGAGCGCCGCCATGAAGACGTTCGTGACGATGAAAAGAAGGAAGGTCCACGATACGATCCGCATGTAGACGCGTCCCTCCGCCACGATCTCCGCTGAGGTCGTGAACATGGACAGGATCCTGTCCGGAAACAGCTGGCAGGCGGCGACGATGACGAGCCCGCAGACTGTGCCGAACCGCAGGGCGATGCCGGCAAGCCGCCGGATGGGGCCCGTGCGTCCCTGCCCCCAGTACTGCGTCCCGAGCATGACCAGGACGTCCCCGATGCAGAGTCCCAGCTGCTGCACGATAAAAAACACCTGGTTCACGCAGGCGGCCCCGGAAAGCGCGTTCTGGCTGTAGCTCCCGAGCATGATGTTGTCCGCCATGTTGACGCTGTAGGCGATCAGGTTCTGCAGCGTCAGCCCTAAAAGCAGCGGGAACAGGGTGCCGTAAAACACCCTGTCCCTCGTAAAAAACGGTTCCTTTTCCCTTGTTCCGGCTGCTGCTCCCATACGCGGCTCCGATCAGCGTTCAAGATAGTTCAGCGTGAAATGCGCCTTCCCCCTGCTGTCGATCTCCATGATCATGTAGCTCGGCTTCCTTCCGTCCTGGCGCGGATAGGAAAGGCTGCCGGGGTTCAGGAGCGTCAGGTCCTCCTCCATCTCAAGGTACGGCCGGTGCGTGTGCCCGAACATGGCGATGTCGAAGCCGCGCGCCCGCGCCTCCTTCCGGAGGAGGTCCGTATCAAGCGATACGTTGTAGTAGTGCCCGTGGGTCAGGAGGCACCTGTACTTTCCGATCCTGATCTCCTTCTCCGGATCAAGGTCCGAGAAGAAGTCATTGTTCCCGCGGATCACGATGAGGCGCGTGGTCAGCGGCAGCCAGTGCTTGTAGAGCTCCTCGCTCCCCTCCGCGTCGCCCAGGTGGATCATCATGTCGATCGGGGAGACCCGCTCAAGGAGCTGCTTCAGGTTTTCATTTCTTCTGTGTGTGTCGCTTACGATCAGGATCTTCATAGTTCACCTTTCAGCCTGTCGCGCATGAGCCGGAGGGCCTTGCCCCTGTGGCTGATCGCGTTCTTTTCCTCACTGCTCAGCTCCGCGGAGCATTTGCCGTATTCCGGGAGATAAAGGACCGGGTCGTACCCGAAGCCGTTCTCCCCTGCCGGACGGTAAGCGATCTCACCCTCCATGGCTGCCGTCGTCCCGAACTCCCTGCCGTCCGGGAGGATGCAGGCGATCGCCGCGACGAACCGCGCCGCGCGTTCGCTTCCTGTCTTTCCCTCAAGGCGCCGGATGATCTCCGCGTTCTTCTCGCTGTACGGCGTTTCCCTGCCGAGCCAGCGCGCGGAATAGATGCCGGGCTCGCCGCCCAGGGCGTCCACCACGAGGCCCGAGTCGTCCGCCATGATGATCGCGTCCTTAAACAGCCGGCGCACCGCGCGGACCTTGATGAACGCGTTCTCCATGAACGTGGTCCCGGTCTCGTCCGGGTCTGAGATGATACCGGCGTCCTTCATGGAAAGGATCTCGGCGTCGAGGTCGGCGAAGATCTCCCGGATCTCACGCATTTTGTCTTCATTTCCTGTCGCGAATATGATCGTATGCTTCATTTTTCCGTCTGTACCCTCCGCTTCGGCGGCTTCCTGCCCGGAAACTGGTAAAAATAGGTCTTCATCATGCCGTTGTAGATCTTGCGGTTCTTCTCCGCCTTCCGCCCGATACACCGTTCCGCGTCCGGGAAGCTGGTGATCATGTAGAGCGACCAGTCGTCGAGAAGGGCGAAGCGCTCCCCGAGCTCACGGTACACGCGGGCGATGCCGTCATCCTCCGCCTTCAGCCGCTCGCCGTAGGGCGGGTTCGTGATGATGAAGCCGTACTTCTTCGGGTGCGAGAGCTCCGCGACGGGTCGCTCCTGGAAGTGGATGAGGTCCGCGACGCCTGCCTGGTCCGCGTTGATCCGCGCCATGCGGAGCACGGCGGGGTCGATGTCGTAGCCCTGGAGGTCCGTCTCCACGTTCAGATCAAGAAGGTCGTTCGCCTCGTCCAGCGTGTCGTACCAGCACTTCTTCGGCACCAGCCCGTCCCAGGCCTGTGACAGGAACTCGCGGTTCATGCCCGGCGCCATGTTCGCCGCCATCATGGCAGCCTCGATCACGAAGGTGCCGCTGCCGCAGAACGGGTCCACGAGGATACGGTCCCCGCGCCAGGGCGTGAGCATGATCAGCGCCGCCCCGAGCGTCTCGGTGATGGGCGCCTTCGCGGTCTCCGTGCGGTAGCCGCGCTTATGGAGCGAGGGCCCGCTCGTGTCAAGGCAGACCGTCACGATATCGTTGTGAAGGAACACGCGGACCGGGTAGGACGCGCCGTCCTCCGGGAAATGCTCGATCCCGTAGTGCGCGCCCATGCGGCGCACCATGGCCTTTTTCATGACCGACTGGATGTCGGAGGGCGAGAAGAGCCTGCTGTTG
>CACXDR010000142.1 GCA_902766415.1 uncultured Lachnospiraceae bacterium | reverse complement strand
CTCGACGGAGCCGTCCGTCTCGACATTCGCGTATTCCGGGGCGATCTCCATCATCTCGCTGATCGACCGGCGCGACTTGCCGACGGCGTAGCCCTGGAAGAGCTCCCCGGTCTGGTAGAAAAGCATGACGGCGCAGGCCTCCGCGTACTCCCCGATGCAGAACGCCGCGATGGTCGCGACCGTCATGAGGAATTTTTCGTCGAACACGTTCCCGTTCCGGATGTTCTTAAACGCGCCCAGGATGATGTCGTATCCGACGATGAGGTAAGGGACCATGAACATCGCGGTGAGCGCCGCTCCGGGAAGCCGGGCGAACGCCCCGGCCTTCAGAAGGATAAGGAGCGGGAAAAAGAGAACTGCGGCGATGATCACACGCCGCAGGAGTTTCTTCAGTTTCTTAGACATGGCGGTCAGATCTCCACCTCAAACTCGGCTTCCGCCTTTTTGCCGGCCTTCACTGCCGCCGCAAGGACCTCCTCGAACGCCTCGTCGGCCGCTTCCAGGGTAAACTTCTGGGTCAGGAAATTGACCTTCGCGTCAATGACGCCGTCCACCTTCTTAATGGCAGCCTCGACCTTCGCGGCGCAGTTTGCGCAGTCGATCTCGCACTTGAATTTCTTTTTCATGGGGCCTCCTCCTTTTGTTCTGTCACATTCCGTTATGCGGAAGCGGGTTTTTCATGTTCCACGCGTTTCCTCGGGCATATTCCGCGTATTCCGTACGGCGGAAGCGGGTCTTACTCTTCGATGTGTTCCCTGCCCTGCCCGATGATCGTCCGGACATGGTCGTCCGCGAGGGAATAGATTACGGTCTTTCCGTCTCTCCGGGACTTGACAAGCCGCGCGTTCTTTAAGATCCTCAGCTGGTGCGAGATCGCGGACTGTGTCATGCCGAGCGCCCCGGCGATGTCGCAGACGCAGATATCGTCCGCGAAAAGCGCGAACAGGATGCGCATGCGCGTAGAGTCGCCGAATACCTTGAAAAGCTCGGCGAGGTCATAGAGCTCGTCCTCCGAGGGCATGCGGCCGCTGACCTCAAGTACCTTGTCCTGGTGCGGCTCGAAGACCTCGCAGTGCTCCGCGCCGGGCTCCGGGATATAGCTGTGTTCCTTGTGATGTGGGATCTGCATGCTGTAATAAAACGTCCTTTCACGTATCTGAACGTATGAACATTTGCTCATATGTTTGATTTAAATATAGCACTCTCCCGGCAGAAGTCAATCCCTGTCCTGAAAAAAACGGACTCCAGCAGCTTAAAAAGGCCGGACTCCCGCAGTACAAAAAAACCGGGAGCTTACGCTCCCGGGATCCAGACTCCGTCCGCGCCGACGTAATAGCCGTCCGGCGTCCGTGTATTCGTGCACATGGCTCCGCTGGAGCCCATATAGTACCAGAGATCCTTCCATTTGACCCAGCCCGTGACACGGTAGCCCTGCTCGTCAAAGAAGTACCAGCAGTTCTCGATCATCATCCAGCTGCTCACCGGGAACTGCCCGTCGGGGGACGCGTACCACCAGCCGCCGTCGTCGCGGTGCCAGCCGGTCTTGATGTGGGCCGGGGCCTGGTCAAAGGTCTTCTGCTCATGGTATTCCGCCCATACGCTGTCGGACCAGTCGCTCCACCCGCTCTTTCCGTCCTCAAAGATCGCGCGGACACGGAAGCTGTAGTACCCGGTCTGCGCGATGTGGGGGGCCATGTCATACTTCCCCGCCTTCACGCGGGCGGAAAACACCGGGGTCTCGTAAAGCCTGAGCTGCACCTCATAGCGTTCGGCGCCGTCTGACGCCGCCCAGTTGGCTTCGAAGCTGTTCCACCACAGACGGCGGTATACGAGGACCTTGTGCGAGGTGTTTCCCTGCGCTGCCTGCTCGTCGGCGTAGGCCCTTGCCTCCGCATCCATCGCCGCCTGCTCCGCCTCTGAAATGACAGGCTCGAAGCTGTCGCCTCCGACTGCCGGAAGGCGCACGGTGATCTCGTAGAAGGAACCGCTTTCCGTGATCTTTGAGGATACGAAGGAAGCGTTCAGCCCGCTGACGGACACGGCGCCTCTGCCTGTCGTCGTAAATCGGTAATCGTCCTCCGCCTCGAGGATGATGACGGCCTCCGGGATATCGATCTCCGCCCAGGTCCCGACATTGTTTGTGTAGTAGGCCTCCGCCACGCTGTAGTGAGCGCTGTCGTTTACTTCCGCCCAGATCTCATCCACCCAGGCGCCCGCCGCCGGCGTTTCCCCGCTCAGCCTGACCGTGACGCGGGTGATGCTCCCGTCCGCAAGGGCAGTTCCCCCTGAAAGAACGAGGAAGAACACGCACAGGGCGGTCAGAAGAATGACCCTCCCGGGCATGTACCGGGAACGCGTTCTCCCGGCAGGCCTTTGTGAATGCTCCTTCATCAGGTGCCTCCCTCCATAAAATACCTGAAATAAGCTTCCGCGTAGGGCACGCGGACCGTTTCCATGGAATTGTCGGATTCGTTGAAGCGCTCCCAGTTCCTGCCGAAGGACCTGGCAGCCTGGGCGGCCGAATCAAAAAAGGTATGCGCGTAGCTGTAGACGTACGCGTTCTCCTCCGGCTCGTACATGAGGAAATCGAGCTGGAGATAAAGGTCCGTGACCGGGATCCCGCGCTCCCGCGCGTACTGCTCGAGGGCGGTCCTTCGGCCGTAGCTCCACTGTCCCAGCCCGAAGCCGATCCCGCGCCCTGCCTCAACGGTCGTCGGGTCCAGCCCGCTCTCCTGCTGGAAATTCCCGAGGACCCCTGCGATCGCGGTCTCCGTCCAGCCGTAATTCAGGAGGTAATCGCGGATCCTGCCTGCCTGTCCGACGTCAAGGAGGAGGGTCCGCCCTGTGGAGGTCCTGTAGGTGCCGGTCAGGTCCCCTGGCTCCTCGTAGCCCGCAAGGACCAGCCGCCCGTTCCCGTCAAGAAGATATCCCTCCGGGCTCCGCATGCCGCGGAGCAGGCGCCCCATCCGGTCGGCGCAGTACCAGGACCCGCCGTAGCTGACCCAGCCGTCGATGTAGACGGCGCCGTTCGCGTCCGCAAGATAGAGGCTTCCGTTCGTTTCGAAAAGGCCTTTCACAGGCTGGTCTCCGTCCCCGGGGCCGTAATAGTAGAGGCTGTTGTTCTCGAGGCGGAAGCCCTCGCCGTAGCCCGCGTCGGAGGCGGATGCCGTCCCGCGGACGGAAGACTCTCCGCCGCCTGTAACGCTGCCATGGCCTGCGTCTGCCGGGGTGGAGCTCCGGAAGGCGTCCTCCGGAGAGACCTCAGGATACGCCCGGTGCGCGACCGTCTCCCGGAAAGCATTTTCCGCGGGCGGTGTTTCAGCACTCTCCGCGGACATCTCCCCCGTGCTTTCCTCTGCGCGGCGGGCGGAAAAGGACCGCGCGCCGAAGACACAGAGTATGACAATGAGGAGCCCGGCAAAAAACAGGCGGGCTCCTCTTTGATCCAGGGGAGTAAGCTTCATCAGGTCCCTGCGGGCCGCGGCGCGATCCGGTAGATGCCCACGCCGTTTTCGACCTCGAGGAGGATCGCGCAGTCACCTGCGGCGACCCAGTTCGTCATGTTGATCCCGTAGTGGTTCTCGGCCTGCCAGCTCTGGTAGATCGCGTCGATCAGGTAGGAAGGCCTGTTGGAGACCAGCGTGCAGAGATAGCGGAACACCTCGTAATCGTAGGAATGGATGTTCCTGGCGATGAACGCGCCGCTCCCGATATTACCGGAAATGCGGAGCCTGTACCCGCCCGTCTGGCTGTCTGCCGTGAGGTTCAGGATCGGCGTCTCCTTGTTGTTGTCGAGCGCGCTGTAGGTGATCCCGTCCCTGTAAAGGTGGAAGATCCTCTGCCCGTTGGCGACGCTCTGGATACGGGAGTTGAACGTGTTCAGCATGTCAAGGCAGCCGGCAAAGTTCTGTTCGTATCCGTGGATAAAACGCATGGGGGACTGGATACGCTGGTCAAGGATGACCTGGCCCTCCTGCTTCCAGACACCGTCGCTGTCCACGAAATATCCGTCGGGCGTCATGCGGTCGCGGAGCATGCTGCCGTCATCCAGCTGGAAACGGCTCACGCCGCTTTCCTTGATCCAGCCCGCCGCGTATGCCGGGACCGCCGGCACAAGAAGGGCGAGCGCAAGGAACAGCGCCCCTGCGGTCCTCCTTAAACAGGATAAGCTTTTTCTCATTTCAGGTAACCTGCCTTTCTAAGGTACTCAAAGATCTTGTTCATCGAGGTCCTCCACGTCCCGTCTCCGTACTCTGCTTCATATTCCGCCTTGAGACGGTCGGTGACCTCCTTGACTGCTTTCTTCAGCGCTTCGTCGCCTTCCGGAAGCTTTTCCCCGAAATTCGCGACGGTCAGGGCGTTCAGGACATCATCCTCCGTCTTAAACGACCGGACCAGGCTTTCCATGTCGGTGTCGACGCCGTCCTGCGCCATGTCCGCGTAGGCGAGCACCGCCTCCCTCAGGTAGAAGGCCGAAAGATCCTTCGGGACCCGGACGTTGTAGGCGATGTTGTTCATCGCGTGGACCCACTGCCGGTCATTCATGTGGTTTCCGGTCTTCAGCCAGGTGATGGTCTGCCGCATCGCGGTCACCTGCTCGTCCACGCTGTCCATATGCGCGGACTCCGCGGAGGCGTCCGTACCGGGAAGCGTCGAATCGTCCGCGATCGTGATGTCTCCCATCTCGTCGGCAACATTCTGCGTTTCGAACGGCTCGACATCCGCGTCCTTTCCGGCGAAGGTCTCATCGACCACGTCCTTCACTTCTCCCTTCAGGATGAGCTCCGGACGCTTCGCGGCGATGTAGTACTCATATTCGGACATGTACTTCGCGCCGTTAAGGTCGTTCAGGACCTCTGCGGCAAGCTCGTCGAGCTTCGCTTCGTTCAGGCTCACGCTTGTGGCGGGAGGCACGTCCGAATGGTCTTCGGCATGGCTGAATTCATACCAGAAATCGGGCTTTCCGGCATCCGGGTACATGAGCTTCAGGAACTCCTTCACGGCATCCATGCGCCTTCTGTCAAGACTGAAAAGGAAATCCTCATAGTCGTTCATGCGGCTCGAGTTGCTTCCGAGAGCCAGCTTTTCACGGATCTCGTCCCACTTCTGCCGCATGGCCGCTTCCGTGTCCGCCCCGCTGAAGAGCTCCGGCTTCCGGTTGATCTGCGTGATCATGCCCTGGAGGCGCCACTGCTCGTCGTTGATGTTGATACTGTAGAACTTGAAGCACGGGATGTCCGGCTCACCGTAAACATAGTCGGAGCACATCATGCCAAGTCCCCAGAAGTTCTGGACCGCGGCAGCAGTGAAGGCCCGCTCGCTTCTTGCGAAGGCGTACATGGGATACGGAATGATCTGGCATCCGTATTCCGGATTGTCGATCGGGAACTTGCATACGCCGTTGACGATCCCGGCGATATAAATAAACGGGTGCCCGTTTTCCACCTGCATGTCAAACGCGTACGGGCTGTGGGAATCGATCAGGGAATTCGCCACCTTGAAATCCTTTTTCGTTCTCCCGCCTCCGGAAAGGATCCTTGAACGGAAATCCATGTCGAGCGATGTGATCTCGCTCCCGTCCGCGTTGATGTTCATGGCCTCGTTCGAGATCATGAAACGGTTGGAGTCAAATTTGAAATCGAAGCCCTCGACCTTCCTTTCACTTGTTTTGATCAGGTTAAACCAGCTGGGCCTGGTCAGGAAATTGAACTGTACGCCGTCCGACAGCCGTGCGATGCATACGGAATTCCAGCAGAAGCTGTATGCGTCCTTGTTGACCCAGACATCATGCGGGTCGGCCGCGGTAAAGCACTGAGTCCCTCCAAGGTCTTTATGCGTGACGATGATCGCATGGCTCGCATCTTCGGTCCCGCCCTTATTGATCAGGGTGTAAGATGCGCTGCCTCCGTAGATCGGAATAAAGTTTAAAATGTTCCGGCTGATGGAGTAGTAATAGTTGTTCTGGGCCGAGGTCTGCTCCGTAAAAATGTGCATCTCGACGTTTTCGTTAAAGAAGCAGGTCTGCACGACAGGCTCGTAGGTCGGACCGTCGCTGCCGCCCTCACCGCCTTCATCGCTGCCGCTGCCCTCGCCGCCGCTGCTGCCGCCTTCTCCTCCTCCGCCTTCATTGTCCGATCCCTCGTCGACCTTCACATAGACCGTCCTCGTCACTGCGCGCATGTTGACAGTACTGCAGATATGGCCCCGGATGGTCGCAACGGAGAAGTTGCTGTTCTGCGAACCGAGAAGCACCTTGTAGGTATTGACGCCGCAGTAGGATACGGAAGGGTGCTGCGGCATTCCCTTGGGAGCAGAGGTGGGTTTCAGGTCCTTCGGAAAAAGCCCGTGTCCGACAAAATCCGTGGACCTCGTATAGCTCCCGTCCTTGAAGATATTCAGCTCGTCGCGGAAATTGTTCAGGTAAAAAAGATTAAAGTGGTCCGGGTATTTGTTCTGGAGCTCCTCCTGGCCGGGGATCTCGGCAAGGTCATCTACATGATCCCCGTCGTAGGACATGAATTCCTCGATCTGGGCCATCAGCGAATCATTATCGGAAAGGAAATATTTTCCGTTCGGGTTCTGCGCGTGATACAGCAAAGGATTCTGCATATACAGCCTGAAATCATCGGCGCTCTCGACAAGGGACATGAGGCTCAGCTTGATGGTCCACTGCTGCTGGTCGCTCTCCCTGTTTTCGAGCTCCTCCTCCTCGATGTCCTCTTCTGCGTTGATATCCTCCGTGAATTCCGTAAGCACGGTGAGCCATACGACATAGTTTTCATCGACGACGCAGTCGATCAGGGACATGTGCGGATAGTAGGTCTTGTAATACTCCGTATCAAGGTCGGAGGGCTCTCCGAAGTGTTCATTGCCCTCTTCATCAATATATGCGCCGCCGCCGATGTTCTCCCCTCCGTAGACCACCGTCTGCTTCAGAGACTCCGAGATCTCGTTCAGAGGCCCGTTCAGGTCCATCGGTTCAAACAGTTGGGTGCCGTGGGTATCAAAAAGCCGTACGACGCCCCGGTAATAGAAGGAGATCGCGGCATATCCGTTCGCGCTGGTGAAGTTCCGCGCAATGAAATCGGGAATATCTTTTGCGTAGACCGCGCTGTTGTCTCCTGAGATGGCATTCGAGTCAAATGCAAGGCTCTTCTTAAGCGGGTCATACTCCTCCCTCACGGAATAAAGGACCTTGTACTGTCCGGAGGAGGTATCGAACCACATGAACACAGTGCTCATGTACCTCGACGCAAGCTGGTATGTATAGGTTTCGTCAGCTCCGTACGCGTTGACCGCATCCGGGCCTTTCTCCTCAAAAACGGTTTCCTGTCCCGTGCATTGGATGAATTCCTCGTACGGGATGGCGACCGCAGTGTTTTCTTCTTTATTGATCCGGAATCCGCACGTCCCATAGGGCAGGGATACCGTTTTTCCGTTGATCGTGGCTGTAGTGCGTTCTTCGACACGGTCTTCGTAGTTCTTCGTGTCATATTTGGCCGACCGGTTCTGATAACCCTCCGCATAGCCCTCAGGCTCCTGAAGCCCGAGACCGGCATCGTCAGACGCGTAGCAGAGCGCCTGGTAAGCGTAGAATGAGATCGGGGAATCGTACTTGGTGTCCTCGGCGCCGTCATAGGTGAAGGTCAGGACGGTATTCATGGAGGGCGTATTCGAATTCAGAAGATAGAACGCGGACCTTCCGTTGTACTTGTCCGCGAACATGTACTTTGCCTTGCCGCGGGAGATGTTCCTCCCGGCGTCCTCTTCATTCAGGCGCTTGAACTTTGCGGCGGGCGTTTCGACCCGGACGTAGGCTTCTTCCAGGTCTGCCTGTTCAACAAGAGGCGAACAGGCAGTAAGAAGTCCCATCACGAACGCCACGAATACGGCGGTCATTCTCATATGCTTCATACTGCTGTTCGCCTCCTTGATAAACCGATTTAAAAAAGTTCAGAAGATTATTTGGAATACTGCTGTGCCCAGTTGGAAAGCGGGGTAGCGGTGACCCTGAGGACGACGAGAAGGACGAAGATCAGGACGAAGCCGATGATGGCGTTCTTAAGTGCCTGCTTTGCTTTCTCTCTCTCCTGCGGCTCCTCTGCCTTCGCGAGCTTGGCGCCGAGAAGGATCGCGTAGATCGCTGCGATCGCGGTAACGATCATGATCAGCGGGGTGACTGCTGCATTGACAAGCTCGACGATCGGCGCCTGTGCACTCTGGAACACCTCGGATGCCTGCTGGCTTGCTTTTCCGGTAACGTCACCGGCTGCCTTGCTAAGTAATACTAAATTTGTAAACATGTGTTTCCTCCTTAAAGATATTTATTTTTCTAGAAACGATGCAGTTCATCTGCATTATATCACAATACCCGCGGCGAGCGTCTCATCCGGTAGACCATGATGCCTCCCGCAATGAGAAGACCCGCGAATAGAATGACCAGAAAACCAAGCTGATTCCGTATGGAATAGCGAAGATAGAACGAGACGGCAGTCTCGTTGCCGGCAGGATCCCTGGCGATGATCGTATAGCTCCCGCCGGAGGTCAGCGTATTGCCGGTATATACCATGTCGGCCCCGTCTCTTTTTACAGTGACGGAGACGCCCTGTTCAAGGACCGTAAAGCTGACAGGGGCGGATGCTTCCCTCTTCCCCGTCACATCCTTGGAGAAACGGATCTCCGGTTTTGTGCGGTCGCTCCTGAAACGGAGCTCATATTCGATCCTGCTGTCACGAAGGCCTGTGAATAAAAGATGGTAATCCCCGTCCCTGTCGACTGTAAGCCTTCCGGCAGCCAGCAGGCGGTTTCCGTCGACCTCCGCGGACTCAAGGCGGAACCCCTCCGGGACGTCGACCGTTTCTATGGAACCGGTCAGGCTGCTGACGATCCTGAAGCGGACTCTTTTCCGCACAGCCCTGAGCGCTCCCTGGCTGTCCGCCGCGTTTCCGCTCAGGACCGCTTCGTCCGTGTTGGTCCCGAGCCAGAGGATCTCGTAGCGTCCCGGTTCGGTGAAGGTGTTTTCCAGAGGAAAGAACTGGGCTCCGTCCTTAAAATACTGGATCACGTTCCCGCTGCGCGGGTCGAACCGTACGGCCTCCGCGGAGACTGCGCCTTCCGGAACGCTCATCGCGTACCGGATCCCTTCGCCTGCCGTGTAGACGTACATGCGGGATACCCGGTCATAGGAAAGCTCCGTCTGAGGGTCGTCCTCGATCTTAAGGTCCGTGGACGGGAGCTCGGGAAGGGTCTCCGTGATCTCCTGATCCTCTCCGCTGTTCAGAAGCTCCTCCAGCTCTTTGTCAAGCGCCGCCTCATCCAGGCTTCCCGGCAGGGGAAACGCTTCCGATTCCGTGGGGGCCGCAGCCTCCGGAACAGAGGTCCCTCCGGTCTCTTCCGGAGCTGCGAGCGCCGGGAAAGAGGCCAGAAACACGAAGGACAGGAGGAGTGCCGCTGCGGCGGGAAGGAAACGCGGAAAAGATCTCCGGCCTCCGGTCATCTTGCCCTTCCCCGCTTCCTGTCTCCAAGCGACGGATCCTTGATGAGCTCCGGCTCTTCTTTTTCCCTGAGCCTCCGCGCGGTACGTTCCTTCCTCGCGGCAAGATCCCTCTCGCGCCTGGTACGCTGCCGTTCGAGGTCCATCTCCTCCTCGCGCTCCAGTGAGGCGAACGCGACAGGCGTGCGGCCCGCGACAGCGTTCTCCGTATTCTGGGACGCCCTTGCCGTAAAGGGGTCGACCCCGGTCTTTTCGTAGCTGTCCTTCATCTGCTTAAGCTCGGCCAGTTCGTCGAGCCACAGGACCCGGTTTTTTGCACTGTCGAAATAAGCCATGTTACTCTCCCTGCGCTAAAAGCGCGATGATCCGGTTGATCCCGGTAAGAAGCTCTGAGCTGCCGGCGGCGGTATAGACGGTATATTCGACCGGCAGCATGCCGTTCACCAGCTGTGCCTGCAGCCCGGAATCAGCGTCGAGTGTCTTAAGGACCTCGCTCTCGTCTGCAAACCATCCGTCGAGCGTTTTTTCCTTGAGCATCCGCACAGCGCTGTCGGAGCCCATGATCCTGACGCCTTCGCTGCCCTCAGGCCCCGCAGGCATGACGCCGGAAGCGCCGATGGCTCCGGAGCACGCGTGGTTTCTTGTGTTAAAGGCCCCAAGGGAGTCGGAATAATCGCCCCGCCGCGTTACGACGTAGATCTTTGATGCGGCGTAGCTGTCCGATCCGCGGAGTCCTGATGGAACTCTTAAGGAAGAGGAAAGACCGCCGATGGCGATGTCAGCGTGCTTTTCACGGACTGCCTGCACCGCTGCCTGCGCGTCCGCACAGCCCAGAAGGACCGCCGGGACGCCGAGCGCCTCGGAAAGGGAGTTCACGACCCCGAGCTCCTCTTTCGTGAGCGACAGGCCGTCCGGGTTCACCGTGTCTGCCGGCGAGCCGTCTTCCACGAGAAACGGTACCGCGCAGATCAGCGTGCCCCGTTTCCTGATGTCATTGACGCTCACCCCTGAGCCGGAGGAGGCGCTTCCAAGACGGAACAGGATAATGACCACGAGGAGAATGATCACGGCGACCGCCGCGATGACGGGTATCAGCCGTTTCACGCCCGGGCCCTCGGAGGATCCTGTGCTTTTCAGATTCAGCTTTGGAAATTTCATGCTTTAGACCTCCAGGTTTTCAACAGAAAACAGTTTTCTGAGCGCCGGGTCGGCGATGATGTCGACACTGGTCCTCGCCTGCGGCTCCGTGATCAGGAACGCGCGGCCTCGTCCGTTGTTCACGATATCGTTCTGCTCCGTCTCGTTGATGGACCCTGCGTTCTCATAGAGACGAACAAGGTCGGACATATCGTTCGGCGAAAGCGGGAAGATAAAGCTGTACTGGCTCGCGTTGATGATCGCGGTCGATTTTCTCGCGATCTCCTCCGTACCGACAAAGTCCTTGATGTTCTGCGTGATGACGATCTGCATACCGTTGTACTTTCGGATACGTTTCGCGAGCTGGAACATGAAGTCAAGGGCGATCGGGTACTTCGAATCGATGAAGACGTGCGCCTCGTCGATGACGACGATGACGCGCCGGTTCGCGTTGTGCTTCAGATTGTAGTCGCGGTTCTTGATGATCTCGTTGTCCAGCCACTTCATGACAAGGAGCATCTGCGCGTTCGCGACCAGGTTGTTCTTGTTCGCCAGGAGCGACTGGAAGTTGAATACGATGAAGTTCTCGCTCGTGTCGAGCGTCGCGGGACCGTTCCAGAGGTTCGCGTCGCGGCCGCCCTCGGCGAATTTGGAGATATAGTTGATCAGGATCCTCAGGTTCGTCTTGGCGTAATCGCCCTGCGCGCGCTGGAAGTCGTTGATCAGCTTTTCGTAAAGATCGTCGAAGGTCGGGAAATCCTCAGGCGTAAGCTCCGAGAACTTCGTGTCGTTGTAGATGCCCTTCTCCTCGTAGACCTGCATCGTAAGGTTGTTCAGGTATTCCAGCGCGTCCTGGTCGATGCCGGGAAGGATCTGCCGGTAGAACTCCTCGAGGAACTGGAGGTGCGTGTTCAGCGTCATGCTCTCGTTCTCGCCGCCGCTGATGCTGTCCTCGTCCGTCGCCTCATCGTCCGCAAGATTCGTGATGACGTGGAACGGATTCAGGCGTCCCTGCGCCGCGGTGCCGACGTCGATGATCTTTCCGTGGAAGTTCTTGGCCATGAGCGTGTACTCGTTCTCAGGGTCGAGGATGAAGATCTTCGCGTTCTCCGCCGCGAGATGCGTAAGGATCGTCTTGGTCGCGAAGGATTTACCGGAACCGGATTTACCGATCACGACGCAGTTCGAGTTGACGCGCTCCCTGTTCCTCATGAAGAAGTTCAGGAAGGCGGGGACACCGGCTGTATCGCCGATGTAGATGCCGTTCTCATCGTTCAGGTACTTCAGGACGTACGGGAACGCGGCTGCTACGGACCCCGCGTGGATGCTGTGGGAATCGCCGGCCAGCGCGTCGTTCGCGGAGACCTGGGAGGAGGTGTACGCCTCGAACTGCTGGAGCGTCATGTCGCTGGTGCCGAAACCAAGCTCGGAGCACATACGCCTGAGCTCGCGCTTCATCTTCGGCATAGGCTTCACGAGCTTTACGCCGTCAACGCTCTTCCCGCCGTATTCCTTCAGGTCCCTGCGGTAGCGGGCCAGCGCGTCCGAGTAATCATAATCGTACGCGGTCAGGTAGACGTCTGTGGAGAACAGGACCTCGTTGTCGCCCTGCAGGAGGCGGAGGACCTCGGTGATCGACTGGATATGCGTATCCAGCTCCATGGCCGTACTTGCCTTCTCCGTGTGGGAGGCCTGTTCCTGCAGCTCCTGCAGCGCGTGGTCGATCTGGCGCACGCTCCTGTAATGGTCAAGCGGCTTGATCTTGACAGCGACCCGGACGCCGGGAATGTTGAAAAGGTCCGCGCCCCAGGCGTTCGGTACAGTCGTCGGGAACTTCGTCACGCGAAGCGTGTGGAGGTAGGTGTCGTCGAACCGGATCATGCGGGGGAATATCTCGATCTCATGCGGCATGATCCAGTCGCGGTACTCCTCAGGCTTCAGCTTGTAGACCTCCCGCTCGTCGAAGAACTGCGTGACGTTGTATTTCAGGAAGACCGCGAGCTCCGGGCCCTTCAGCTGCCTTGCCGGGATATCCCCGTTTGTCAGCGTCGAGATGGCGCTTTCCGTCTGGTCCTTCAGGTGCTCCTTCGTCCTGTGGAAGAACACGAGGTAGTGTGTCGGGACGAAGATCTGGTCCTTCGTGTTGAAGCGCTCGATCTGCGCCATGCGGTCGTGGATGATGCCGATACGCTCGGTCAGCTCTTCCTCGCTGTACATTCCGTACACATAAGCCTTTTTCAGATCCTCGAGCTTGCTTTCCTCGTTCTTCAGGACCTTGTCGTAGATCATGGGACGGTCTACCTTGATGAGCGCTGCCGTCTCGCCTTCCGTGACGGTACGGAGCACCGCTGCGAGGACACGGTCGATCATCGCGTTCTGCTTGTTCAGGGAGAACAGGCGGAACTCGACAGGCGAGATCTGGATGACCGTCGCGCTGTAGCTTTTGCCGTATTCGATGTACGCTCCGTTGATCGCCGTGAAGGCGGTGATGTCCTCCACGGTCACCTTCGGGCGGTTGTCGGCCTTTTCCTTCTTTTCAGCCTTTTTCCCCTTTTTCCCGTCAGGCGCGCCGTCTCCGGCCTGCTGCCCGGCTGCTTCTTCCTGCCGGACGGCTGCTTCCGCTTCCTGCCCGGCTTCCTCCGCTGCCGTTTCCTCATGCAGAGGTGCCGCAGGGGCTGCCAGGGCGCGCCGGTACAGCTTGTGCCTCGCAAGGTGCTTGATCGCGTAATACGCCATCATGTACGGCTTGTCGTCATCGATCGGGATCACGATGCCGATCGTCAGTACCAGAAGGATCAGAAAGATAGGCAGACGGAACGGAAGTCCCGAAAGAAGGATCGTAAACGCCAGAAGGCCGCCGACCAGAAGCACCGCCATGTCGATGACGCCGATGTTCCGGAAAAACTGCATTTTAACATTTGTCTTCTTGGGTATGATTCTCATTCTGGTTTCCCTCTGTAGTCAGTCTTTTTTCGGGCCCTGCCGGCCCTTCGGGCCGGCCCCGCCGTGCGGGCGGGTCAGGCCTCATGGTTATTCGTCATCCTCGTCCTCAGGCTCACCGTTATTTCCGCCCGGGAGGTTGATGTTATGGGTGTATTCCGGCTCACCAGGATCCTCATCTTTTTTTGTTGATTCGTCCTTCTTGGAAAGGTCGAAGTCAGCATCCTTGTAGTCGGTGTAGTCGTCAAGGACATGATACTTTCCGTCATCACCCAGATACTGGGCCACATGGAGGCCTCCGAGGGAGGTGATGCGGTAGGAGCCGTTCTCATCCGCGTCGCGGTGGATGCCCAGGACATCCGTGGTGTGGATGCCGCCGTCCTCACCGATCTCACGCTTCAGACCGAGCAGGCTGGCACCGCGGAAGTACATGCCGCCGGAGCCGTCGTCCTTCCAGCGGAAGCCGAGCACGTTGAGCGCCTTCGTATTGCCGGCCTCGTCGCTGGTCCGTGTAAAGACGCCGTATGCCTTCTTGACGGTCTTTCCGTCCGCGGACTCCGTCTTGCCGAAGCCCATGAACCGGATATGCCGGTTACCTTTTTCATCTCTGCCGAAATGGATCAGGTTCTTGCTGAACAGGGACCATTCACGGTAGGACTTGCCGCTCTTGTCGAAGTGCGTATCCACGCCCACCTGTTTAAGAGCCCGGTTCCACATACGCTGGCCGAAGGTCGTCGCGATCTTTCCTTCTGTGCGCTTCTTGAAATCTTCAATATTCTGTTTGTGCCTTGCTTCCTTTGCTTCCTTCGCACGGCCGGGATCATAGTAGCGCTGGCCTTTGGCAACGGCACCGGTCTTCGGGGTCTTCGTGAACTGCTGCTGCCCTTCGGCCGGCTTCGCTCCGGTCCCGCCTGCGCCTGCGCTGGGCTTCGCTGCCCCGCCTGCGCCAGCGCCGGCACCTGCTCCGCCTGCACCAGGCTTCGCTGCCGTTCCGGCTGCGCCGCCCAACGCTGCTCCGCCTGCGCCGCCCAATGCCGCGGCACCGCCCTGGCCGACCTTCTTAACAGAATCCATGAACTGGCCGCTTCCGGCACCGCCGCCTCCGCCGCCTGCGCCGCCGCCTGCTCCGCCGCCCGAAAGATCCTGCATCTCGATCATCGGACCCGAACCGGAGCCGCCGGCACCACCGCCGGAGGAACTGCCTGCCGAGCTTTTCCGCCACTTGCTTATGCCCGTGTAGGCTGCCCCGCCAAGCGCCAGGGCACTGAACCCGGCGAACTTCGCGCCCTTCCATGCCACGTTTGCACCGGATTTCGTCAGGGCCCAGCCTGCCTTCATGCCGACGCTGCCGGCGAATTTGGCGCCGGCTCCGGCAACCTGAAGTCCCGCGCTGGCGATACCCTGTCCGACCATGGACGACATGGATTCCTGCTGTCCCGCCTGGGCGCTGATCAGGTTCGTGACCAGGCCGTTGGACTTCGATACCGCGTAGGCTCCGCCCAGGATGATCATCATTCGAATGAGATAATCCACCTCGACGGATTTTCCTTCGTCGTAAAACAGCAGCGCCGATTTGTCCATGATGGCGGGCGCCAGCATGAGATAAAGCTTGATCGCAACAAGTGTTCCGAACCCGGTGAAGACCTTGCCGATAAAGAGCTCTCTCCAGCGGCCGAACTTTTCTCCGTCGTCCAGCGGGATCAAGGAGACAAAGTACGGGGAGACAAGGTACAGGACCAGCATGTCGAAAATACGCTGCACGAGGACGACCAGGCAGCCGCCAAGGATGATGATCAGCGCGGCCGACATGACGTAGCCGATGAAATAGTCGAACTTCGACAGCTTGAAAACGGACTTTACGTCGTCGACGTTCATATAGTTGCCGGCGCTCTGCCCTCCGGAGCCGGTCGAATAGTACCAGCGCTCGCGGATCCCGTTCATGACGGAAACGTCGCCGTGCCCGATATTGTTGTTCTCATCCTTCGCCGCTGTCAGGGACGACATGCAGAAGATCATGCGGGCGATCGTAGTGGAGCGTCCGCCGACCGCGCCCATGGCGCCCATGATCGCGTTGTTCGCGCTTTTCAGGATCGCTTCTCCGAGGAGGAGAAGCCCCTGCACGAAAAGGTTCAGCGTAAGGAGGTTCAGCAGCGCCCGGAAGGTCGCGCTGAGCACGCGGGATACAGGCCGCCTGTTCTCAAAGTCAAAGTCGAGCACGGACTTTGAGGTCGCGTACGCTGACGTGAGGAACGTCAGCATGACGGCGGTAAGCGTGATCGCCATGAAGGCGTTTCGTAAGCCGGGGATCCGGAAAAGCGCCGAAGCGAGTGATCCCGTTACCGAGCTGCCTGCGGTGTAATGGAACGTCACGTCGCGCAGTCCCGCGAGAAGATCAAAGATCTCTTCCATTACCTCGATGACCTGGAGCAGCGCTGACAGGATGCCGTAGAAGATCTCGGCAAAGATCTCCATCAGGAGGTCCAGCACCCACCGGCCGACCGAAGTGAACACCGCGCGGAGGATCGGCGCCAGGATCTCGTTGAAGATCCAGGTGAAGATCTTTCCCAGGATATCCGCGAGGAAGTTCGTAACAGGCGTGATGATCTTTTCAAGGACCCAGTTGAATACCTTTGAAAACAATCCGCAGTATACAAGTTCCATAGCTATTTATCTCCCGATCCGGAGCCTCCTCCGGAACCTCCTCCGGAGCCCTTTCCGGAGCCTCCTCCGGACTCTCCTCCGGAGATCAGATTCTTCATTGTGCTGCCGGTCTTCTGCCCGAGGTTCTTGCCGGCCTTGCCCATGGCCATGATGCCCTTAAGCCCGAAGGTCGCGCCGCTGGTAGCGGCACCCATCGCGAGGGAAAGGATCAGCTGGTTGTTCTCAAACTGTGCCTCCGCAGGGTTCAGGACGTTCATCACGAGGCCGGATCCCGTGAAGACGGCGAAGGCGCCGCCGAGCACCAGGATCATCTTCGTGAGGTTGTTCCGTAACGGATCCGGCGAGAAGACGATCATATTCGAGTTCACAAGGTTCGGCATGACGATCAGGAAGATCTCGATCGCGAACACGGCTCCGAAGCAGTTGAAGAATTTCGCAATAAACAGTTCTCTCCAGCCCTTGAACTTCTCTCCGCCATCGAGCGCGATGGTGGAGGCAAAATAAGGCGAGACGATGTAAAGCACCATCAGGTCGAAGATCCGGCGCGCGCAGGTAAAGGTGGCTGCCGCGAGGATCAGCATGATAAGAAGCGTTCCCACGATCCCCATGAAGTAGTCGATCTTTTCGATATCGAACGCGGCCTTGACCTTTTCGAAATCGGCGAAGTCCGTCCCGGTGCTGAACCGGTTGATCGCGGCACTGTCTCCCGCTTCCGAGCAGCACATGACGAAAAGGACATTGGACGTGCCTATGATCGCGTCATCGTTCCCGGGATTCAGGGACTGGACGCTTGGAGAGTTGAAGACCTCGACCGCGGAGCTTAAGATCGCGCCGGAAAGATTCAGTATGGTGACGCTGAGCACCGGGATCAGGCCGAACATAAGCGCGCTCTTAAGAGCGTTTTTCAGGACCGTTGAGACCGGTTTCGCGCGATCCTCTCCGAGCGTCATGTCGCTGATCGACTTGGCGGTCTCAAAGGCCGCGAAGATGAACGCGAGCATGACCGCGACCAGCGTAACGGCGAGGAACGCCCTTCCGATGGTGTTCAGCGTGAAGAAATAGTCAAGGAGCCGCATGTAATGCACGTTGCCGTCCCTGTGGACGGTGACGGGCGCCATCCCCGACATGAATTTGAAGATCTGTTCCTCGATGAACACGAGCTTCAGAAGCATGATCCATAACCGGCAGACCAGCTCGACGAGAGCCTTCTGCACGATGTAGATGATCATGTTGACCGCCCACTGGAGGATACCGCTGATGATAGGGGCAAAGATATCGTTGAACAGAGTTCCGAGCAGCGACTGTATAAGAGCCATATCTCCGCCTCCTTTCCGCGTTTTTCTTACGTATTTGTCTTACGCAGTTATCTTACGTTCGTGTTTTTCCTCGTCCGCAGGTAGAAGATGACGCCTGCGGCTGCCAGGGCGATGATCATAAGGATCGCGATCGGCGTGGCCGGATTCAGCTCTCCCCTGACGGTAAACGTCTTTGAGGAGGTGTTCCCGGCATTGTCCTGCACCGATATCCGGTACCGTCCGGGCTCGCTCACCGAATACAGGGGACTCTGGTGTGTGGTCGAGTTCCCGCGGCTGTCCGTGATGGTCACGCGGGCAACGTCCTGGGAGACGTATTCGATGTTCGCCTGATGGTTCTGGACATTCACATTGAAGACCGGCGGCTCCGTGTCGATGGTGAACTGAAGCTCATAGAGCCGGTTTCCGATATCCGTGAGGGTGATGCGGTACTCCCCGTCCCTCGTGAGGTCCAGACGGTCCGCGCCGGCCATGCCGGGCATCTCCCGCCCGTCCTTCGAGAACTGGGTGACCTTCATGGTATCCGGGACCGTGTAGTATCCGAGCGGCCCGGAGGAAGGCCCGAGCACCCGGAACGAGAACGGGGCAATGCCGTCTCCCGTGTCCGTAAGAAGCTCGTAGCTTCCGGTATAGTCAAAGGTCATGAGCTGGCTTAACGACGCCTGCTCCTCGCCGTTGTCAAGGAGGCGCACGCCCTGCAGGCTTGAACCGAGGCCGCTCAGGTCAAGCGTCACCGCGTAGGGGGACATGGCGCCGTTCGGCACCGAAGACAGGAAGTATCTGCCGTCCTTCAGGTCGATGCGGTAAACGTCCTCGTTCGGAAGGTAGGTCTCGGTATAGCCCGTATCCGCGGAGGACTTGAACTCCGGCTCCTCGGGGGCAGTCTCCGCTTCTGTCTCCGCCGGGGAGGTCTCGGGAGGAGCCTCCATGGTCACCGGGATGGTCTCCGGCACCGCGGCGGTCGGCGCGACGGTGGTCTGCGCCGTCTGTGCAGGCGTGAAGGAGGATCCGCTCCCCTGCCGCGGCTGAGAGGCGGCTGCCTGCGCGGCTGCCCTCGACTCCTCGGCGGCCTTTGCCTCAGGCGTCTTGTCCATGATGCGGAAATTGAAGGACGCCTGCATGATCTCCTGGCTGATGACCGGCATGTTCGGATTCGTGACGATCATGAACTTGAAGACGTAGGTCCCGTGCTCGGAGATGACCTCCTTCGAGCTGTAGCTCATCGGAATGCCGTCCTTTGTCGCGGAGAACGCGACGCCGGCCGGGATCTCGATCGTGACGGGCTTGTCCGTGATCCCGTTGTTCGAGACGGTCGAATAAATATAGTACTGGTTGTTGAGGTTCTCGCAGTATACGCCGTAATCCTGGTAGAACTGCTCTCCCATACGCATGTCCGTGACCTTGGGGCCGTTCGAGGCGGTCGTCGACTGGGACGAATTCTCAAGATATACACGGTCTGTCTGTACACCGCTGTTGTTGGTCGTGACGGCCCCGGGGCCTCCCGGCGAGACAGTGCCTGAGGCGTAGGTCCTGGAACCGGTGTCCCTGGAGGACGACGACGTGCCTCCCGTAGGGACCCCGCGCGTGGAGCTGCCGGAGGACGAACTGCCGGAAGAACCGGTGGGGTAACCTCCGGAGGACGAACCGCCGGAATAGCCGGAGGACGAACCGCCGGAGTAGCCGGAGGATGAACCGCCGGAGGAACCGGAGGATGAACCGCCGCTGCCCGTATAGATGCTGCCGTCCGGATTCCGGATGGTCACGCCGATCCCGGCGGGAAGCGCGGACTCCCCTCCGCCGTTGACGATATACACGCCGCCGCTCGACATGCTGCTGTTCTGCGCCTGCTGGATGGCACGCGTGATGCTGTCCGTAAGTTCAGTGCCCTGCGAGACGGCATAAGCCGGAAACGCAGCCGCCGCGGACAAAAGCAGCACAGACGCGGACACGGCCGCCGTGCGTCTGAAAACCCGGTTCAGGATCCCTGCTGACTCGATCATTGTGAAGCCCCCATTAATACGTCATCTCCGTCAGCGAAGCCGCCGTCTTCCTCATAGTCGTCGTCATCGCCGTATCGTTCGTCATCATACGAGCTGCTGTCATCGTAGCCCTCGTAGCTTTCGCCGGCATCAGCGGCCGCACCGCTGTTGTCCAGTTCCTCCGAGGCCTCGCTGTTCGCCGCCTCCAGTACCGCGTAATTACGCTCCTCGAGGTCATAATAGACCTCCTCGCTGTAGAACGCGTGGTTCCGGACCTCCGTGAGATCCATCTGCCCGAACTTGTAGAGCGGGTTCTTATAGCTCGGCGTATAGCGCGTCTTCAGCGGGAAGTTTCCGAACGTGACACAGATCGCGTGGCCGGTATCCTGCTTGTTGTTGAGGCGCTGGAGCTCTGCCGGGTAGATCAGCGGACGCTGCTGGAGCTGTGAGGAAACGTTCATCTCTCCCTTCGAGACGCCGCTCGTGGAGGTGGAGACGCTGGCCGTGGAGACCGTATAGTTTCCGCAGAGCTTCGAGAACTCCTCGCAGGTGCCGATATCGTTGGAACCGATGAACATCTTCAGGCCGCAGTTGCCTTTGACGATGTCGGCGACGGTCTTTCCGTAAACATTCTCAAGCTGCGCGAAGGACTGGACGATCATGTGGAACCAGATCTTCCTGCTTCGGCCGACCGTGATCATCTTGTCGAACTTCTCGATCTTCGGCATGTTTCCGAACTCGTCGAGGAGGAAGTACACGTTTCTCGGAAGGGAAAGGTCCTCTCTCGCGGAGGCGAACTTGATCAGCGCCTTGTAGATGCAGAGGATGAACAGCGCCGCCAGGCCGTGGCGGGTATCCTTCTCGTCCGGGATCTTCAGGAACAGCGCGACCGGCTGCGTGGCGATCTCGGTCGGGTTGATGTCCGTCTCGCTGGTCAGCGAGCAGAGGCCCTCGTCGTTGAAGAGCGACATCTTGTCGAGGGCGATGGACATGTAGGAGTTCAGGGTGTCGTCCGGCGCGGACATGACCTGCCGCGAGTTGGACGCCGCGCGCGAAAGCTTCGGGCGGCCCTGGAAGTACTCCTTCAGCACCTTGTAGCCGTCCTGGGAATTCTGGATGGCCTTGTTCACATTGTAGAGGTTGAACTTTTCCCTGGTCATGCCGAGCTCCGGATTCTCCGAATCTTCAAGCATACCGAGAGCGCACGCCATGATGATGGAGCGCGCGCCTTTCTCCCAGACGGGATCATCCTTCGATTCGATCGGGCAGAGGCAGCTGACCAGGTCGTTCAGATCCTCGTAAAGCTCGTCGTAGATCTTCTGCTTCCTGACGCGGATCTCTCCGATCAGTTCCTTGCGGATGGCCCAGGCCTTTCCGTCGAACTCGTACCACTCTTCCCCGTATTCCTCGGGGCTGTTCATAAGCTTCAGGCCGGATTCCTGCGGGTCGTTCGTGCAGCGGAAGATGCCGTCGCCCGCGTGGAGATGCAGCTGGTAGCGGTCGTAGATATCCCCCAGCGGGTTCCAGCGGTAGGAGCTGTACGGATCGCGGAGGTCCAGGACCATGACCTTGTACCCGCGCTCCACGAGGTAGCGGCTGTGCATCTGGAACAGCTCGCCCTTCGGGTCCGTCATGATCATGGAGGAGCCTGCCGCGCAGGAGCCGATGATCTGGATGGCAGGGTTCATGAACGTGGTCGTCTTACCGGAACCGGTGGCACCGATGATGATCGAATGCACGCCCGAGATCAGGTTCAGGTCCATGTCCTTCTTCTTGTTGTTGTAGATCGCGTAGACCGGGACGCCGTCCTTCTTGACCTTGCCGAGCTCCTTGTACGTCTTCCCGGGGAAGAATTTCTCCTTTTCCGCGTCCGTCATGAAGCGGGAGTTTTCAAGAGAGCCCTCGACGATATCGTGGGAATCACCCTTCATGTACTTCCGCGTGGACTTGTAGTTCGAGCCTTTCATCAGGAACCAGAACAGTACGGCAAGCAGCGTAAAGCCTGTCCCGAGGATCCAGGTCCACGGCGAAAACAGCAGTGAAGGTACGAACATGGTGAGCGGCTCTCCCATCTGGATCTGCTGCGGAAGATAATTCATGAGCAGGTTCAGCATATAGCCGACGCAGACTACAGACAGAAGCAGTCCGATCCCCAGTAGAATTGAAAACATTAAGCCTCCTCCTTCCCGATCTCGGCGAGCAGGAGCTTTCCGGAAAGAAAGCCCGCGGCAGCAAGCATGAGGAGAAGGAAAAGCCCTCCACCGCTGCTGTCAAGCCTGAAAGTGGATTTCGCGGCAAGCATGAGCACTGCCGGAAGGTTGAAGCCTGCATGCAGGAACACTGCGTACAGGACGTTGTCTTTTTTCAGTGTGACGCTCCCCAGGAGCCAGCCGAAGGCGAAGGTGTACAGGATCCAGAGCGGATCCGTGTGTCCCAGCGCGAAAATGGCCGATGAAATGGCGAGCGAGTGTTTTTCGTTGAAATATTCCAGAAGCCGCGAAAGCATGTAGCCGCGGAAGATGACCTCCTCCGTGAGCGGCGCCAGGAAGGCAAGCATAAGCAGTACCAGGAACCTGTCCCCCTCCCCAGCCGGCCTTGTCGACACCGAATGGTACGGCGCCGCAGCGGCTTCCGGCAGAAGCGTGATCAGGGATGACACCGCAAGGGCCGTCACCGCCCCGAACGCCGCGCATAGAAGGATGAGCCTCAGGTTCGGCTTATGCCAGTCAAGCGTGATCTCTTCCCAGACGGAGACGCCCGTTTTCTTCTGTTTCCGGAAGATCCTCCACCAGAAGAACAGGATGCCGAGGAACAGGTAGAAATTGGAGCTTTCCAGCAGGAACTGCTCCCGGTTCCCCTGCATATGCCGGAGGACCATGCCGATCCCGAGGAAAAGGCTCGTGCAAAGGATATAGGAAACGAACGGTACCAGCGACCGGATGAGCGCCTTTCCGCCGTTCCACACCTGCTCCTGGGTGATCATCACATATCCTCGAAATCAAGGAACCCGGAATAACCGGTGATGTCGAACACCTCCATGACCATCTGGGACACGTTCCTGACCTTCAGGGCCCGGCCGGTGTTCCTCAGGCGCTTCTTAGCGGAAAGCAGGACCCTGAGCCCCATCGAGCTGATGTAGGCGGTATCCGTCATATCCACGATGATATCCCCGGTGCCGTTTTCAAGCGCCTCTTTCATCGCCTTTTCAAGTACAGGCGCCGTTTTTGTGTCGATCCGCTTCTCAGTGCGGATAATGCTTTCTTCATTCATAATCGATATCTCCATCATCTTCGGGCCTGTCCCAGTGGATGCCCTGGTCTTCCCGTTCTATTCCGTCGTATTCAGGGCCCGGTCCGTAGAGCTCGTCGTTGAACAGCTCGTAGAACCGTTCCTCCGCCTCCTCGTACTCCTCCTGGCTCTCAAAATTCTCAAAAACAGCCATGCCGTCCTCTCCCTCATGGCAGGGGATGAGGATGATGTTCTCCTCGTCGGGATCGTCAACGTCCCGGACGGCCACATATTCCTTCGTGAACTCCTTGTTGGTGAACTGGCCGAGGAGGTTGAAACGGAAAAGCGTGCCGTCCGGCCGTTCCATCTCATAGATGTACGGGACGTATCCAACCCGTACCAGCTGAGGCTCCTTTACTTCGCCGCCGTTTTCCTCCGCAGTGGGGAACCCGAGGATACGGGCTGCTTCCTCGCGAAGGCGTTCCCGGTATGTCTTTGCCATGCTCCGTCAACCTTACCTTTCCGTTCTTCAGATTCAAGCGCGCTGAGCTCCATGCGCATGCGCCCCTTCTTCAGGGCCGGTTCCTTCTTAAGCCCGGCGTACCGGTAATTCAGCTCGTCCGCGCACTGCCCGAAGGCGGAACGCGGGGAGACCTCCCTCAGCTGGTCAAGACTCACGCTTTCCCAGAAGGGATCCCTGTCGGGCAGTACCACGATCCCCTTCGCGGGAATGCTCCCGCGGCTCCGTACGTCCAGGCGCTCCGGGACCTGAAGCTCCTTTTTCAGTTCGTTCATCCGTTCGCAGAAGGACCAGAGCTCCGCTTCCGTGAGCTTTTCCTGCAGATTGTCCCGGACCGTCTGCTCGTCCATCGCCAGGATCCGTTCCGCAGTTGAAGCACGCATGAAAAGCATCTCTCCGGGCTTCGGCATGAAACGGCGTCCGTGCGGAAGGTCCTCAGCGGAAAACGTACCGAAGGAAAAACCGGTGCTGCTGATGTTTACGCCCGCAAGGGCCGGCCTCCCGGCCTTTTCCTCTTCAAGAAAATGAAGGGCGTTCCCGCCGGGGATGGTGTTTCCGCAGAGCCAGTTTACGGCCTGCAGGTCCGAAACGCTTCTGATCACGTCCGCCTCGCGCACGGTGACGGAACGTCCCCGGGGGCCTGCGCCGTCCGCTGCGGAGGGAGCATTCTCAGTATCCCTTCCGGGAGTGCTCACGCTGACGCCCAGAAGCTCCTCGACCTTGCGGAACGCGTCCCCGCGCCCTTCCAGGCTGCTTCCCGGCTTCAGATGCGCCACCCTGCATCTTGAGAGGCAGAGCTCCGTGTAGAACTCGTCCTGCAGATACTCCGAAAGCGCCGTCCGGAACCCGGGATTCCTTAAAAGTGCCCTTCCTCTCGGATCAGGGAAGTCATCCCGCTGCATGATATCCCCGAGAAGTCCGAAAAGCTTCGGACAGCCGGAAGGATTCTTTGCGAGCGTCTCAAGCGTGCCGCGCACGTCTGTCTGTGACTGGAGCGCGTACGGCACAAGACCGTTCTCGTGGAAGTAGCGGAAGATACCGGAGTATTCCGGTGCTTTTTCCCCGGAGCGCTTTACGGCATCCGCAGCAGATTCCGGTACATTCCGGAAACAGCCGAGCAGCAGTTCGTCTTCGGTGATCTCCGCCCTCTTTTCCTGTGTTATTTCAAACGCCGGAAGCCTTGCTTCATAACTGCCGGCATTAATCCTTCATTCTGTAAACCAATAATAACAGGAGAAGTGATACTAAAGTGACACTGAAGGAGAACCGGACGGATCACCCGGACTGATGGAAATATTGGAGGCGCTTTTCGGGATCCGGATCTCTGCGCAGGTCCCGCTGCCCTTTTCCGAGCGGATATCAAGCGTGCCGCCGCACATCCTCGCGAGGCGTTCCCGGACGTTTTCTATGCCGATGTGGCTCTTTCCGTCCTCTTTCACGTGATCCGGGTCAAAGCCGACGCCGTCGTCCTCGACACGGACCACCCATGCGCTGTCCTCCGACGCGGTGGTGATCCTGAGGGTCCCGCCGCCGTCCTTTCTTCCGATGCCGTGCTTGACGGCATTTTCCGCAAGCGGCTGTATGGTGAGCGCCGGGATCATGAATTCCTCCGAGGCGATGTCGTACCGGATCTCCAGCTCGTCGTCGAACCTCAGCTTCTCAAGCGCGAGATAGCTCCTCACATGCTTCAGCTCGTCGCCGATCGGGACCGTGCTCTTGTACTTCAGGGCCTCCATGTTCCCCCGCAGGTAATCGGAGAAATCCGTGATGGCCTGCTGCGCCACAGAGGCGTTCTTCGCGCACAGGTAATAGATCGTGTTCAGAGCGTTGAAGATGAAATGCGGCTGGATCTGCGAAAGGACGATCTGGATCTTCATGTCGTCCAGCTCCTTCTCCCGGGCCGCGAGGTCCTGCTTCGCGTGGACCGACGCCGCGTGCTGGTTATATATATGGAGGAAAAAGGCCGCGAGCACCGAAAGCGCGCAGGCGATATTCAGGTAGGAGATCCCGTAGTGAAAGATCCCCAGGAGGAGCGAGAACGCAGGCGCCGCGGCAAAGATCATGAGTACCGAGGCGTAGCCCTTTTTCATGCGCCCGCGCCGGAAAAAGATCAGGATGCCGAACGCCCCGGACGCGAAGATGCCTATGACCTGCGAGATCCAGAAGTAAGGCATCCGGTGGTACAGGTTCTGCGCATCAAAGGTGTAATACAGGCCCGTGAACTGGGAGATCACCGTTGTGATCAGGCCGAGGATCCCGCAGCTCATAATAAAATAGTACAGAAGCGACGAGGAAGGCTCCTCGTCCACGACGCGGAGGAGATAGAGCGCGGCAAGGATCACGCAGAGATAGCCGAGCGCGAAGACAAGGAAATTGCTGACGCGCACGGCCCAGAAGGCTGCCGTCCCGGGCTGTCCCCTGAACGCCCACGCGATGATGTCGTTCAGAAGGATCATTGCGATGCAGAACGTGAGCGACTGGAGCGCGCGCCCCCCTTCCATCGCCGCGTCACGGTTCACGAAGAGGAACATGACAAAGAGGATGCAGAAAATGCATCCCCAGAGCTCCAGTGCAAGATAAAGGCTGAGTCCGTCGATCATTGGCTGTTCATCTCCAGCAGTCCATGCGTGAATTCGCTCCAGCTGTACTGGGACATGTACTCTCCTCTGTAGGAATAGGACGCGCCGGACCTGCCCCCGTTCCGCAGATATTCATAATAGTCGCAGTTCACCTTGTCCGGCAGTATGCCGATCCCGCCGCGCACGCGCACCAGGACGTCGCCGAAGCCGTTCTCCTCGAGCGCAAGGCGCAGCTCCCGTTTTGATTTCCGGTAATAGGACGTGTGGTCCGAGCTGTCGGGACCGTCATCCTCCCAGAGCGCGGCAATGACCTCCTGGTCGCTGCAGACCGCGCCGTTCCTGTCGATCAGGTACGCGAAAAGCTCCTTTGATTTTGCCGAGAAGAAACGGAGCGGCCGTCCTCCCTCCATATAGACCTCGAAGTTGCCGAAGGCCCGCACGTAAAGCTTCGGCGCTTCCTTCTCCGGAACGTCGTACCTTAAGCGGATCAGTTCCTCCTTCACCTTTTCCGGTGTGACCGGTTTCATGATATAGCCGCTTGCGTGCATCTCATAGGCACGGCCTGCGTACTCGCTGTAGCCCGTCGTGAAAATGATATTGATCTTTTCATGGAGGGCGATGAGACGCTCCGCGAGGTCCACGCCGCTCATGTCGCGCATGCTGATATCCAGGAACGCGGCGTCGCAGGGACCCTGCTCTGCAAATTCCAGCGCTTCCGAAGCCCGCCGGAACCCGTACACCTCGCTTTCGGGAGAGGCGGTCTTCACCGCCTCCGTCAGTGCCTCCAGCGCAAGCTTTTCATCATCGACTGCAAGAATGACCATCGGCTGTCTTCCTTTTCCTTGCTGGAAAGATCCTGTTCCTTATCCTAAGGTATTATACTACATTATTTACATAAAATGTCATGCAAAGTTTGTCAATGTTTTTCCTTTTGGGTTATAATAAGTTCATATATGATCAGGTCCATTTTTGATTATGAAAAGAGGGTACCGGTATGACGCACTCCAGATTAACAGCGCTTCTCCTGACATTTGCGGCCTGCGTAAGCTTTTCCGCGGCTTCCGTATCCACCGCCTGCGCGGCAACGGGCTATTATTCCGACGACCGCGACGACGAATATGACGCGGAGGACATCGATACCTGGTGGGAGGGACGCGTCGCGCACTGGGAAGGGATCAGCGGCGCTGAACAGTACGAGGTGCAGCTCTTCCGCGGCAGCAGCAGCGTCACGAGCATCACGACTGAAAACGAGCAGTACGCCTTCGGGCAGTCCATGCGCTACGACGGGAACTACAGCTTCCGGGTCCGCGTGATCCGGAACGGCCAGCGCGGCAAGTGGAGCGATCATTCCGACGAGGAGTGGTTTTCTTCCATCAACGGAAACGGAGGAGGCTCCTCACGGTCTTCCTCGTCCGAAAGGAACTCCTCTTCCTACACAGGCACTCCGAATTACGGCCCGGGCGGCACATCGTCCCACACCTCTGTCCCCGCGGGGACCAACGGAACGTCCGGCTGGAAGCAGGATTCGAAGGGATGGTGGTACGTGAACGCGAACGGGACCATCGCGACGAGCGGCTGGCAGAGCATAAGCGGCGCGTGGTATTTCTTTGATCCGGACGGCTACATGAAGACCGGATGGATCCAGTGGGACGGCCTCTGGTACTACTGCGGAAGCTCCGGCGCCATGCTCGCGAACACCATGACCCCGGACGGGTACTGGGTCAACGAAAGCGGCGTCTGGGTGCCGTAAGATAATACAATTTACCATAAGAAATGCAAGGGTGACGTAAGAAATGCAAAGATGCTCCGGGCGGGAGATCCCGTCCGGAGCATCTTTCTTCTATATACATATTTTTCCTTACTTCTTCTATTACTTGTTTTTCTTACTTCTTCTTTCTTCCCTGCGAGGCGGAGCCGTTGTTTTTCAAATCGTTGATATCATTTTCCTTCCTGCTGTCCGTCGGAATGACATTGTGTTCCGCGGGCTTGTGTTCCGCGTGCGCAGGCTTTTCCCCCGGGACCTTCTTGTTT
>CACXDR010000141.1 GCA_902766415.1 uncultured Lachnospiraceae bacterium | reverse complement strand
TTCAGGTTAATGATAGGACTTTTTGCACCTTTAGTAAAGCGGTCCTCCCGGCTGCGTGGTTTTTCAAAAGTTCAAGTCCCGCTTGCGGGGTCTTCTCCCACTGAGATAAAAAGCACCGCCAGCCGGAAGCTGGCGGTACGGATCAATGAAAAAACGAGACGGACTGTAAGCCGGGTTATGTCTTGGACGGCCATCTATCTAGACCTGCCGTTGCCGGCAGGCTCAAGCAACCTACCCGGACAGCGCCCTCCGTTTCCGGAGTGCCGGCGGGCCGCCGATCTGTCCTGTTCGGTCTTGCTTCGGATGGGGTTTACATGTGCCCCGCGCGTTACCGCGCGGGCGGTGGTCTCTTACACCTCCGTTGCACCCTTACCGGCTGAAAGCCGGCGGTTTATTTCTGTTGCACTGGCCTGGGAGTCGCCTCCACCGGACGTTATCCGGCATCCTGCCCTGTGAAGCCCGGACTTTCCTCGCCTGCAGCCTTTCGTCTCTGCAGCCGCGGCCGTCTGCCCGTCTCGCACTTGGAAGTCTAACACAACGCCCCCCGGTTCGCAAGCACCGCCTTACCCTAAATACACGCCCCCGCCCACGAATTCCCTGAGGATGGAGGTCGCCGGGAGGTCATCCGACGGGATCGAGAGGAAGTAGTCCAGGAACTTTAAAAGCCGCTTCGCCTCGATGCTTTCCGGCGCCTCCTTCGGGATACCGAAGAGGAGCGCCTCCGCGTAGGGCTTCAGCACCGCGGTCTCATAGGCCATCGCGGAATTGAAGATCACGTCCGCGCTGTCCCTGTACGGGAAGATGTTTTTCAGCTCGCCGCGGCCGACGGAGGGCCAGCGCTTCAGCGTCTCCCTCGCGTTGATGCCGCGCGTCCTGGCGTCGCGCACCATGCGGCGGAGCAGCCGCGCGTCGGTCGTCGGGATGCGGTTATGCTCATCGATATTCATCTGCGTGAGGCAGCTGATGTAGATCCGGAACTTGCTTTCCTTCGGCAGCGCGTAGGACAGGGCATCGTTCAGGCAGTGGATGCCTTCGATGACCAGGATGTCCTTTTCGCCGATCTCAAGGAAATCGCCCTTGTACTCCCTGCGTCCCGCGGAGAAATTGAATCTCGGAAGCTCCACGCGCTCCCCCGCGAGAAGGCGGGTCATGTCGCTGTTGAAGAGCTCAACGTCCATCGCCTCCAGGCATTCGAAGTCGTACTGGCCGTTCTCGTCCTTCGGCGTGTCCTCACGGTTCTTAAAATAGTTGTCGCACTCGATCGGGTGCGGCTTCAGGCCCAGCGCGCGAAGCTGCGTGCTTAAGCGGTTCGAGAACGTGGTCTTTCCCGAGGAGGACGGTCCCGCGATCATAACGAAGCGGATGTTCTTATGCTCCGCGACCCGGTCCGCGATGACGCCGATCTGCTTCTCCATGAGGGCTTCCTGGCAGAGCATCAGCTCCCTCGTGCGGCCGCCGGCGATCTGCCAGTTCAGCCCCGCGACGCTGCCGAAATCCATCTCCTCGGCCTTGACCGTCGTTTCATAAAGCTCCGCGAATTCCTTCTCCGACGGCTCGAAGGGAGCAAGCGTCTCCGGCGCCTCGACCGTCGGGAGCCTCAGGATGAAGCCCTCGTGGTATGGCTGGAGGCCGAAGTACCTAAGATACCGCGTGCTCGGGACCATATAGCCGTAGAAGTAGTCCTGGAAGCCCGCCAGCTCGTAGATGTTCGCGCGGGAGTTCCTGCGGAACCAGAAAAGGCGTTCCTTGTCGCGCATCCCGTAACGCCGGAACAGGCGGATGGCATCGTCCGTGGCGATATTGTTTTTCAGGAACGGAACGTCCTCCTCCACGAGGCGCCGCATGGATTCCTCGATGCGGGCAAGAAGGATCTCATCCAGGACAAAGTCCCCCTTCGCGCGGCAGAACAGGGACCGGCTGACCGAGAAGTCCACCGTCACAGACTTCAGGCGGTCCGCGCCGACGATATCATAGAAGGCCTTCAGCATCAGCATGACCGTGCTCCGCTCGTAGATCTGGAAGCCCGGGACTGTCGCCGCGGTCAGGAAGCTGACCGTGCAGTCCTCCGTGACAGTATAGGAAAGCTCCTCCAGGCGGCCGTTGACCGTCGCCGCGAGGATGTCAAAGGGGTAGTTTTCGCGGACCGTCTCCGCGATCCCGAGAAGTGTCGTGCCGCAGGGAAACGTCATTTTGCGGCTGTCCACCCGTACATTGGCCATACCGTTGTTCTTCTGTGCCATACTTCTCCTTCCTTGTTCCGGACGTTCTTTTCCGTCCTTCCGCAGTTCCTCGTGTTTCCATGACCTCCGGGGGATCTCCGTCAGCCGTAAGCCAGAAGCGCCTCCCTTACGGAAGACAGGTACGCTTCCAGCTCCCGTACACGAAAGGCCCTCCGCTCCGACCCGGACTCCCCTCCGGCAGCCCTGAGCCCCTTAAGAAGAAGCTCCGTCTTCCGCTCCTCCTTAAGAAGATACATCCGCAGCACCGGGTCCCGGCGCCCGAGAAGCACCGGCCCGAAATATTCCTCCGTCTCCGCCCGGAAGCCGCCGGACGCCTCCCCGCCGTAGGGAGCGTCCCCGTCCCCGTTCACGGCGGAGATCACGACATAGTATTTCCCCTCCTCGCAGACCATGCGCTCGTCCGAGATCCGGTACTCGTTCGCCCTTAAGTAGGCGCGCACGTCCCGCCAGGCGGTATGCGGGGAAAGCACCCACTGACGGACCGTCTCCTTCAGCGTCGTGCCGTCCTCCGCGCGGATCTCCGGCGCGCGGGAAAGGATCCGGATCATCAGGTCCCCTCCGAGCCCCGCGATCAGCACCGTGTCCGCCTCCCCGGGCGAAAGCTTCTCAAGCCCGTCGGAGAGCCTCGTCTCCGCCCGGTCAAGGAGCCCGAACTCCTTCAGGTGCTCCTCCGCCCGCTCAAGCGGCCCGCGGCCGATGTCGCACGCGTAGGCGTACCGGATCAGGCCGCGCTCCAGAAGCGCCGCGGGAACGAACGCGTGGTCCGTGCCGATGTCCGCAAGCCGCGCGCCCCGGTCCACCATGGACGCGATCGTTTCAAGCCGTTCCGAAAGCTTCAGCATCACTCGAGATAATCCTTCAGCTGGCGCGAATTCTTCGGGTGCTTCAGCTTTCTCAGGGCCTTCGCCTCGATCTGGCGGATCCTCTCCCTCGTCACGTCAAACTCCTTGCCGACCTCCTCGAGCGTACGCGGACGGCCGTCCTCGAGGCCGAAGCGGAGCTTTATGACCTTCTGCTCGCGCGGGAGCAGGCGGTCTATAGCCTCCATGAGCTGGTCGTGCAGCATGATCTCGGCAGCGGCATCGACCGGGACCTGGCTCGAATCATCCTGGATGAAGTCGCCGAGATGGGAGTCCTCCTCCTCGCCGATCGGCGTCTCGAAGGATACCGGCTCCTGGGAGATCTGCATGATGTCCCGCACGCGGCTCACCGGCATGCCGAGACGCTCCGCGATCTCCTCCGGCTGCGGCTCGCGACCGAGCTCCTGGAGCATCTGCCGCTGCGTCCTGACAAGGCGGTTGATCGTCTCGACCATATGGACCGGGATCCGGATGGTGCGCGCCTGGTCAGCGATAGACCGGGTGATCGACTGGCGGATCCACCAGGTCGCGTAGGTCGAGAACTTGAAGCCCTTGGTGTAGTCGAACTTGTCCACGGCCTTTAAGAGCCCCAGGTTCCCCTCCTGGATGAGGTCCAGGAACTGCATGCCGCGGCCGACGTAGCGCTTGGCGATGCTGACCACAAGGCGGAGGTTCGCCTCCGTCAGGCGGTGCTTCGCCTCCTCCTTCCCGCCTTCCGCGCCCTCCGCGGCGGCCTTCGCGAGCCTCTGCTCCTCCTCCGCGCTCAGGAGCGGGATCTTCCCGATCTCCTTCAGGTACATCCTGACCGGGTCGTCTATGCTCACGCCCTCCGGGACGGAAAGGTCGCGGAGCTCCTCCTCCTCGACCTCCTCGATCTCCGTCTCCTCGAAAAGCTCCGCGTCGAGCTCGTCATCGTCCGGATCTTCGTTCAGGACGTCGATCTGCTGGCTGTCAAGAAACTCGTAAACGCGGTCCATCTGTTCCTGGGTCAGCTGGTCGTCCCGGAACCAGTTCTTCAGCTCGCCGCTGCTGATGACTCTCTTCTTCGCCGCGGCGGTGACCGCAAGCAGCTGGAGCTTTTCCTCCAGACTCAGTCCCTGGTTTGCTTTCTCAGTCATTTCGGACCCCCCTGATGATTATTTTTAATGCTTTAAGCCCGGCCTTCTCGCTCAGGATGCGCTGCATGTCATCAGCGCTTCCGGCCTGCTTCAGTTCCTCGTTCAGATGCTCCGTGCGGATACGCCGCACGCAGTCCGTGAGCGCCTTGGAGCGCTCCTCGTCGTCCAGCCCTTCCCCGAGCCCTGCGTTAAAGACCCCGGCCGCCCGCTTCTCCTTTTCCTCGTCGTCCGCGTAGCGCGACAGGATCCTGGCGGGCGATGCCTCCGTCCCGCCCGCGAACATGGCCTCCGCGATCTCGCGGTACAGCGGGTCGGTAAAGTCCGCGGGGCTGATATATTTCTCAAGCTCCGGCAGGATCCCCGGGTCGTCGGACAGGAAGGTCAGAAAGATGCGCTGGCTCTTCAGCGCCGCGGTATCCTTTTCCTTCGGCTTCCTGTAGGCCGGCTCCGGACGGTCCTTCTCAGCGTACGCCGGCCGGATGCTCCGCCGCTCTCCAAGAGCATTGACCGCCTTTCTCAGCTCGTCCTCCGGGATCAGGTGCTCGCGCGCGACCGCCTGTAGATAGTTCCCCCGCTCCATGGGATCCGTGAACACCAGGAGGCGCCCCGCGATGTCCCTGTAGAAGGCCGTCTTCTCCGCCGGGTCGTCGGGATCATACTCCTTCGCCGCCTGGTCCGCCTCCCAGAGGAAGGCGTTCCTCGCCTCGCTGATGCGCTTTTCGTACGCCTCCGCGCCGAAGGTCCGGATGAACTCGTCCGGGTCCTTGCTCGGCTTCATGGAAAGGACCTTCGGGACGATGCCGGCGTCCCGGAGCAGCGGTATGGCCCGCTTCGCGGCATTCACGCCCGCGCCGTCGGAGTCGTAGGTCAGGATGACCTCCTTCACGTAGCGCTTTAAAAGAAGGCAGTGCTGCGGCGTCAGCGCGGTCCCGAGCGACGCCACCGCGTTCGTAAAGCCCGCCTGGTGGAGCGAGATCACGTCCATGTAGCCCTCGCAGAGAAGGAAATAGTCCTTTCTCGAGTTCTTCGCGTAGTTCAGCCCGTACAGGTTCCGGCTCTTGTCGAAGATCATGGTCTCGGGGGAGTTCAGGTACTTCGGCTCCCCGTCGCCCATGACGCGGCCGCCGAAGCCGATCACGCGGCTGTTCGCGTCAAGGATCGGGAACATGACTCGGTTCCAGAACTTGTCCCTGGCCCCGCGCTCCTCGATCGTGACAAGGCCCGTATCCTTCAGGATATCGTCGTTATAGCCCTTATCCTTAAGGAAGCGGTACAGCTCGCCGGGCCGCCGGCTGGAAAACCCGAGCCCGAACCTCGTGATGGTGTCCTCCGTGAGCCCCCTCCCGGTGAGGTACGCGTACCCGCGCGCCCCCTCCGGCGAATGGAGGAGCCGGTAGTAATGCGTCGCGGCGGTCTTGTGGATCTCCAGGACCTGCTGCTTCCGGTCCTGCCTTGCCCGCTCCTCCCCGGTCATCTCCCGCTCCGGGAGGGCGATCCCCGCCCGCTTCGCGAGGAACTGCACCGCCTCGCGGAACGACAGGTTCTCGTACTGCATGATGAAGGAGATGGCGTTCCCGCCCGCCCCGCAGCCGAAGCAGTAGAAGATCTGCTTCGACGGAAGCACATGGAAGGACCCCGTTTTTTCATTGTGGAACGGACACAGGCCGAAGTACCCGGTCCCTTTCCGTTTCAGGGTGACGTAGGAGGAGATCAGGTCGACGATGTCGTTCCTGGACCGCACTTCTTCGATGACTTCTTCCGGATAGTACACGCGGTCCCTCCTTTCCCTGTCAGAAGACCGTCCAGGATTTCGGGATAAAGTTCTCCTCGAAGATCCGGATGGCGTAATGGTCGCTCATGCCGGCGATATAATCGCACACGGTACGCTCGAGCGGCTGGCCGAGCTCCGTCATGAAATACTGGTACTCATCCGGCATGCGCTCCGGATATGCAAGATAATACTCATAAAGCTGGCGGATCATTTCCTCCGCCTTCCCCTCCTCGGACTTCGGGAGCGGGTTGCTGTAGACGTTTTTGAAAAGCCAGGACCTGAGTCCCGTCATGGTCTCGAACATGCCCTCGGACATCATGATGTCCTGCTTCCCGAGGCTTGAGCTGATCACGTCCCGGATCAGCGTATTCAGGCGGTCCCTGACGCTGTGCCCGAGGACGTCCGTGAACCTTGCGGGGAGATCCTCCTCCGTGAAGATCCCGGCACGGACCGAGTCGTCGATATCGTGGTTGATGTAGGCGATCTTGTCGGAAATGCGCACGACCCTGCCCTCCAGCGTCGACGGCATATCCGCCGTCCCGTGGTTCAGGATCCCGTCGCGGACCTCCTTCGTCAGGTTCAGTCCCTTTCCGTTCTTCTCAAGAAATTCCACCGTCCGCACGCTCTGGGCGTTATGCCGGAACCCTTCCTTCGTGATGCGGTTCAGGACGCGTTCCCCCGCATGCCCGAACGGCGTATGGCCGAGGTCATGCCCGAGCGCGATGGCTTCAGTCAAGTCTTCGTTCAGGAGAAGGGATTTGGAAATGGTCCTGGCGATCTGGGAGACCTCCAGGGTATGCGTGAGCCGGGTGCGGTAGTGGTCGCCCTCCGGCGCAAGGAACACCTGCGTCTTATGCTTCAGCCGCCGGAACGCCTTGCAGTGGATGATGCGGTCGCGGTCCCTCTGATAGACCGGCCGCAGGTCGTCCTCCTCCTCCGCGCGGTCGCGCCCCTGCGAATTCCTGCTGAGCGCGGCGTACGGCGACAGCGTGCGTGCTTCCAAATCTTCCAGCGTTTCCCTGATGTTCATATACGGCCTCCCCGTAAACAGGACCGGAAACAAACGACAGATGGAGTTATTTTACCATAAATTTGCACAAACGGATAGAGTCTGCCGGCAGGTGCCCCGGCAAACTGCCGTATGGACCCTGCCGGCAGTTCGCGTCCTTCGGACGCTCACTGTCACGGCTTTCGCCGTATGGACCCTGCCGGCAGTTCGCGTCCTCCGGACGCTCACTGTCACGGCTTTCACCGTATGAACCATGACGGCAGTTCGCGTCCTTCGGACGCTCACTGTCGCGGCTTTCGCCGTATGGCCGCAGGAAGCCCGGTGACCTGCGGTGAGCAAGCTCCCCGCCGGCCCCGGGCTTCCTGCGGCCGCATGGCTCAATGCTTCGCGCAAAATGAAAAGAGCTCCGTACCGAAGTACGAAGCTCTTGTGTGCGGGAAATGGGACTTGAACCCACACGACCTACGGCCACTAGATCCTTAGTCTAGCCTGTCTGCCAATTCCAGCATCCCCGCTCAACGGTAGAAAGTATAGCACAGACCGTTCTCCGATGCAAGTCTTTTTTAACTCCAACATTTGTAAAAAAGGCGTTGACACACCGGTGGTTTTAAGGTATACTACCAACTGTTCGCAGAGATGGCGGAATTGGCAGACGCGCACGGTTCAGGTCCGTGTGACAGCAATGTCATGAGGGTTCAAGTCCCTTTCTCTGCACGAAAAAGACTCCTGTT
>CACXDR010000140.1 GCA_902766415.1 uncultured Lachnospiraceae bacterium | reverse complement strand
GAACGGCTCGGTGCAGGAGCGCCTTGCTTCCATGCCTCTCGATATCCTCACGGCAGACCCGGTCCCGGATCTTCTTTCCGCGGCGGGCACTGCTGTCTCCGCGGCAGCGGATGCAGCGGCCGGTACGGCAGCAGAGGCTGCGGTTTCCGCGGCTGCCGGCGCGGCTGAGGAGGCGCTGTCTCAGGGGACCGCCGTCGGCCCGGGCATTACGGGTGCCGCGGCGCAGGCTGCTTCTGCAGCGGCGGACGCGGCGCAGCTTTCGACCGGCGAGCAGATCGTCGCCTTCGCGCGGCAGTTCATTGACCGCCTGCCCTATGTGTACGGCGGAACGTCCCTCGAGACCGGTTCCGACTGCTCCGGCTTCACGCAGGCTGTTTTCGCGCATTTCGGAAAGACGCTCGCGAGGACGCCGGGCGACCAGCTCGCGCAGGGACAGAGGATCAGCGAGTCGGAGCTCATCCCGGGAGACCTGATCTTCTGGGCAAATGAGTCCGGACGTCTTTATCATGTCGGTATCTACACCGGCCCGAACCGGTTCGTCCACAACACGAACTCCTCACGCGGCTGGGTGAAGGAAGACAATATCTCAGACATGGGCAAAACGCCGGCAGGCTACGCAAGATACTGATTTCGACCATGGGGACTGTCCCCATGGCTAAACACAAATCAGCCAAACGGTCAATTAATCAACAGAAACACGTTGATCTGTTGGACCATGGGGACAGTCCCCATGGCTGAAAAACAGGAAATGGCAGGTATGGGTATGACAGCGGGAACGGGGAAGCAGGAATTCAGGACTGCGCGGCGGCTTGCGGCAGCGGTGCTTGCGGCGGCGCTTTTCATGAGCATGACGGCGGAGGCAGGCGTCGTGAGGAAGAATAAGGGAACGCCTGCAGCCGGAGGCGAGGGCCCGGGCATCGGGACCGAGGCCTCCCAGGCCGCATCGGAGTCGCAGACTGCGGAAACCGGATCTGCGCAGGCAGCAGCGGAAGCGGCACAGCAGGCCGGGACCGGCGGGACCGATGCCGCCCAGGCAGCAGCAGAGACGCAGAGCGCCGCGGCTGACGAAACGTCCGCGGCCGCCCAGGCGGAAGCGGCAGCTGCGGCCGCGTATGGACTCCTTCCTTCCCCGGAGCCGCTTGAAATGCCCGGCCAGGAGGGTGTGGTCACGCTCATCGCGACCGGCGACAACCTGGTCCACAAGGCGGTCTACGAAAAGGCATGGAACCCAGTGGCCGGTGTCTACGACTTCAGCTGGATGTACGATCCGGTCCGCGAGACGATCTGTTCGAGGGACCTTGCGGTCGTGAACCAGGAGACCATTTTCGTCTCCGACTACAGCCTCCTGAGCGATTATCCGACCTTCGGCACCCCGCAGGAAATGGGCGATGCGCTCGTCGGGGCGGGCTTCGATATCGTCCTTTCCGCGACGAACCACACCTGGGACAAGCAGGAGCGCGGCGTGCGCGACACGCTGGCGTACTGGAAGACGAACCATCCGGAGATCCGGCTGCTCGGGCTCCATGACTCGCCGGAGGCGTTCAATACCATCGACTACGTCGAGAAGAACGGTATTCGTCTCGCGATGTTCAACTACACCTACGGGCTGAACGGCTTCAGCATCCCCGCGTCGAAATACTATCTCGTGAACCTGCTGTCGCAGAAGGACAAGTTCCTGGCCGACGTCCGCACGGCGGAGCAGAACGCGGATATCACGGTCTGCTTCCTCCACATCGGGGAGGAGTACCACTTCCAGCCGACGGCGTTCCAGACCTCCTGGGTGCACCAGCTGATCGATGCCGGCGCGGATCTCATCATCTGCGCGCATCCGCACGTCGTGGAGCCGTATCAGAGGGTCACGACCGCCGCGGGCAATACCGGCGTCGTCTATTATTCCTGCGGCAATTTCCTGAGCACCCAGACCAGGACGGAGTGCATCCTCGGCGGGCTGGCCGACGTCGTGATTCGGAAGACGGCGGAGGGGACGCGTGTCACCGATTTCCGTTTTATCCCGACAGTCACGCATTTCTCCGGGCCGGTCGAGCAGATCTACCTGCTGAGCGATTACACGGACGAGCTCGCGAAGGTGCATCACACGAACCTGACCGACGGCGCGCTGAGCGTCGAACGGCTCCGGACCCTGTGGAGAAATGTCGTCGGAGAGTAACATGAGAAG
>CACXDR010000139.1 GCA_902766415.1 uncultured Lachnospiraceae bacterium | reverse complement strand
GGAAAGCATCTCCGCTATTGAAGGCGCGGCACCGGAAACAGACTTCGCCCTCATCGCGGTGGACGATACGCTGAAGGCGCTGCAGGCTCTGGGCGCCGCCTGCCGGAGAAGGCGGGGCATCCCGCTGGTCGGCGTGACCGGCTCGGTCGGGAAGACCACCACGCGCGAGATGATCGCCGCGGCGCTTTCCGCAGGCTTCCGCGTCTACAGGACGCCGGGAAACCACAACAGCCAGATCGGCGTGCCGCTGACGCTTTCCGAGATCTCCGCCGCGGATGAGATCGGCGTGATCGAGATGGGCGTGAGCATCCCCGGGGAGATGGCAAGGATCAGCAGCCTCGTTAAGCCGGACGCAGCGGTGTTCACGAACATCGGCGTGTCCCACATCGAGATGCTGGGCTCGCAGGAGGGGATCCTCAAAGAAAAGGCGCATATCCAGGACGGCATGCCGGAGGGCAGCACGGTCTTCGTGAACGGCGAGGACCCGCTCCTCAGGAACTGTCCTGTCCGGGAGGGCTTCCGCCGGGTGCGTTACGGGCTCACGGATGACTGCGAGGCGTATGCGGAGAACGTGACGCTGGACCACGGATGCCCGCGCTTTACGGCGGTCGTGAACGGGAAGCGGATCCCCGTAAAGCTCTCGGTCTACGGAAAGCACCAGGTCCTGAACGCCATGGCGGCGCTCGCGGTCGCGGACGCGTTCGGCGTGGACCTCTACGGGGCTGCGGAAAAGCTTTCTGAGTTCCGCGGATACCGCCACAGGCAGCAGATCTTCTACCGGGACGGCGTCACGGTCATCGACGACAGCTACAACGCGAGCCCGGATTCCATGCGCGCGGCGCTGGAGATCCTCGGGGAGATGACGGACGCGGACGTGCGGACCGCGGTCCTCGCGGATATGAAGGAGCTCGGAGACGGGGCGCCGGAAATGCACCGCGGGATCGGGAGGTTCCTTGCGGAGGGCAGGAAGGCGGACGTCCTCTTTACGCTCGGGCCGCTCGCGGAGCAGATCGCGGCGGGCGTGCGCGAAACGGAAGGGGCAGACGTCAGGATCTTTTCGTTTACGGACAGGGACGCCCTCCAGGAGGCGCTTGAACGCTTTACCCGTCCGGGACACGCCGTGCTTTTCAAGGGCTCGAACAGTATGAAGCTTTCCGTCCTTGCGGACAGAATGAGCGGGAATGCAGAATAAATACGCGGATATCATTATCGATATAACGAATGAGAACGTGGACCGGCCGTTTACCTACATCGTCCCGGACACGCTCAGGGACCGGGCATGCCCGGGTATGCCGGTCAGGGTGCCTTTCGGAAACGGGGACCGCCCGAAGACCGGCTATATTCTTTCTTTAAGAGACACGCCCCCGGAGGGCGCGGTGCGGCTGAAGGAGATCCTGGGGCCTGCGGAGAAGCAGTTTTCCGCCGAGGCGGACCTTTTAAGGCTTGCGGTCTGGATGCATCTTCACTACGGATGCATGCTGAACCAGGCGCTGAAGACCGTGCTCCCGGTAAAGACGAAGGTCGGGGTCCGTGCTTCGCGGTACATTACCGCGGTCATAAGCCTTCCGGAGCTTGCCGCGTACGCGGAGGAGAAGGGGCGGAAGCACCACACCGCGCAGCAGAGGCTCGCGGAGGCGCTGGTCCGGCATAACGGGACGCTGCCCTTCCGGACGGCGTCCAGACAGCTTGGCGTCGGGACCGCGTCCATCCGGGCCATGGTGTCCGACGGGGCAGTCCGGGTCACCGAGGGGATCTACCCCGGGGAGAAAAACGCGGCGGATATCCCCGCGGCCGGCCTTTCCGTCACGCTGAACGAAGCGCAGGCCGCGGCTGTCGGAAGGTTCATAAAGGACCAGGAGCAGGGTATCCGCGGGCGGTATCTTCTTTACGGGGTGACCGGGAGCGGCAAGACGGAGGTCTACGCGGAGATGATCCGGGAGGTCCTGAAACAGGGACGGCAGGCGATCCTCCTGATCCCCGAGATCTCCCTTACCTTCCAGACGGTCGCGCGGTTCGAGCGGATCTTCGGGAAACGGGTCGCGATCATCCACTCGCGTCTTTCGAAGGGTGAGCGCTACGACCAGTTCCGCCGCGCGGCGGAGGGGAAGGCGGACATCCTGATCGGGCCGAGGTCCGCGGTGTTCGCGCCGTTCCGGGACCCCGGCATCATCATCATCGACGAGGAGCATGACGGCGCCTACAAAAACGACACGGTCCCCCGGTACGAGACGCGGGACGTGGCGGAGGCGCGTGCCGGCATGCATAACGCGGCGCTGGTCCTCGGGAGCGCGACGCCGTCGTCCGCCTCCTTTCAGAAGGCGGCAGCCGGAGAGTACACGCTCCTTACGCTCCCGGAGCGGGCAGTGGAGGGGGCAAGGCCTGCGGCGACACACGTCGTGGACCTGAGGAAGGAGCTCGCGGAGGGGAACCGTTCGGTATTCAGCCGGGAGCTTAAGCGCCTCATCGACGACCGGCTTTCAAAGAAGGAGCAGACGATCCTGTTCATGAACCGGCGCGGCTACTCGAACTTCGTTTCCTGCAGGAGCTGCGGGAACGCGGTCCGCTGCCCGCACTGCGACGTCACGCTGACGCTCCACACGGGCGGCCGGCTGGTCTGCCATTACTGCGGCTACACGATCCCGCTCCCTAAGAACTGCCCTGACTGCGGGTCCCCCTACATTGCGGGGTTCGGCACCGGCACGCAGAAGCTTGAGGAGCTTACGAAAGCAGCGTTCCCGGAGGCGCGCGTGCTCCGCATGGACGCGGACGCGGCGGCAGGGAAGAACGCGGGCGGCGACATTTTAAAGACCTTCGCCGGGGGCGGGGCGGACATCCTCATCGGGACGCAGATGGTCGTGAAGGGCCATGACTTCCCGAACGTCACGCTGGTCGGCATCATGGCGGCAGATACGGAGCTCTACGTCCCGGACTACCGGAGCGCGGAGCGCACCTTCCAGCTGCTTGTGCAGGCAGCAGGAAGGGCGGGCCGCGGGAAGCGGCCGGGCGACGTCGTGATCCAGACCTACCGTCCGGAGCACTACGCAGTCTCCGCGGCGGCGGCCCAGGACTACCGGATGTTCTTTAAGAATGAGATGGCGTACCGCGAGGCGGGGGGCTATCCGCCCGCAGTCCGGCTTCTGACCATCCAGTGCGCTTCCCGCGACGAAGCGCTGCTCGCGGAGGCGGCCGGGTTTTACGCCGGACTTCTCGGCGCGGAGGCGGAAAAGCGCGGCGCCGTGATGATCGGCCCGGTCAACGCGGGTGTATACAAAGTTCACGATTACTTCAGAAAATTGATATACATTAAACACAGGGCGTATGATATACTGTTATCCGTTAAAAAAGAGACGGATGCGGCCTTCCGCGGGGCATACCCCGCGGGCGTTTCCGTGCTTTTTGACTTTAGCTGAACGCCCGGATGCGGGGCCCCGTAAGAGGGGCCTTTTAAGGAGTATATATGGCATTAAGAGAAGTCAGGACCATCGGGGATCCGATCCTCGGAAAGGTATGCAAGGAAGTAAAGGCGATGACGCCCCGGCTGCGGGATCTCATCGGGGACATGTTCGAGACCATGCACGCGGAGAACGGCGTAGGCCTCGCGGCGCCGCAGGTCGGCATCCTGAAGCGGATCGTGGTGATCGAGGTCGAGGACGGCCAGCCCTACACGCTCATCAACCCGCGCATCGTGTTCTCGGAGGGAGAGCAGACCGGCTACGAGGGGTGCCTGAGCATCCCGGGAAAGAGCGGCATCGTGACGCGTCCGGACCACGTGGTCTGCGAGGCGCTCGACGAAAACATGGAGCCTTACACCATCGACGCGACGGAGCTCTTCGCGCGCTGCATCTGCCATGAGCTGGACCACCTGGACGGCCATCTCTACGACGAGAAGGCGGAAGGCGGGCTCATCGACAACTCCGAGCTCGAGGAAATGGAAGAGGACGATGCCCCCGAAGGCGGGGAATCATAAAGGAGCTGATCCAGTATGAAGATCGTATACATGGGGACGCCGGATTTTGCGGTAGCCCCGTTAAAGGCGGTCCTTTCGGCAGGGCATGAGGTCGTCCTGGTCCTTACGCAGGCCGACAAGCCGAAGGGACGCGGCCATGAGATGCATTTTACTCCTGTGAAGGAGGCGGCGCTCGCTGCCGGCATCCCGGTGCTCCAGCCTGTCAGGATGAAGGACCCGGAGCTCTGGAAGACCCTCCGGGAGGCAGGCGCGGACGTCTTTGTCGTCGCCGCCTACGGGAAGATCCTCCCGAAGGAGATCCTTGATATCCCGAGGTACGGATGCGTCAACATCCACGCGTCGCTCCTTCCCGCGTACCGCGGCGCGGCGCCCATCCAGTGGGCCGTGATCGACGGACAGAAGGAGTCGGGCGTCACTACCATGCTCATGGGGACCGGGCTTGATACCGGGGACATCCTCAGGCAGTACAGGGTGGAGCTTGCGGCGGATGAGACCGGCGGCTCGCTGTTCGACCGGCTGACAGAGCTCGGCGCGGAGGCGATCGTCGATACGCTGAAGGGGCTCGAGGCTGGGGACATCACCCCCGTAAAGCAGGGAGAGACCACCACGGCCTACGCCGCCATGCTGACGAAGGAGGACGGGAACGCGGACTGGACGAAGGGCGCGGACGCGCTTGAGCGCCTGGTCAGGGGACTTTCCCCGTGGCCCGGCGTATTCACCTTCCTTGACGGGAGGATGCTGAAGGTCTGGCGGACCCACGTCGCGGGAGCCGGGGAGACGGAAGCGGCGGAGAAGGCCTTCGCGGCTTCTGCCGGAACGGACGCGGAAAAGGCGGCGCCGGGAACGGTGCTTCAGGCGGACGGCGCGCTTTTCGTAAAGACCGGGGACGGCGTCCTCGCGCTCGACGAGGTGCAGCCGGAGGGCAAAAAGCGCATGGAGACCGCGGCCTGGCTCCGCGGCGCGCGCGTAAAGCCCGGCGCGGTGCTGTCCGCAAAACGGGAAGGAAACAGCTGAAACACGGGAAGGAAACAGCTGAAACACGGGCTTTGATCTGAAAGCAAAGGAGGAAGAGCCATGTATTATTACGGTTTTGACCCGACCTACATTCTTGTCCTGATCGGCGTCGTCATCACGATGATGGCATCGTCCAAAATGACGAGCACGTTCTCCAGGTATTCGAGGGAGCGCTCCATGAGCGGGCT
>CACXDR010000138.1 GCA_902766415.1 uncultured Lachnospiraceae bacterium | reverse complement strand
GGCGCATTTCAGGCGGGGACTCTCCCGCCGGGATAAAAGGAGACTATCATCGTGATCGATATTTACGGGACGCTTGGACCGTCCTGCTCTGATTATGAAACGCTGAAGGAGATGTTTTCGCTCGGCATGACCGGCGTGCGGCTCAATCTCTCGCACGTGACGCTTCCGCAGTCCGCGGCGCGGATCGCCGTCATGCAGAAGGCGGCGGCCGATGCCGGCGTGAAGCCGCAGCTTCTCATCGACATGCAGGGGCCTGAGCTCCGCGTGGGCCGTTTTGAAACGCCGGTCACCCTGACAGACGGCGGAGACGCGCTGCTGGTGCCTCCTTCCGGAAATGGGGGCGCGCTTCCGGGTGCTGCCTCTGCCAATAGGGGCGCGCTTCCGGGCGGCGGGGGAACCGCTGACGCGCCTCTGATCCCAATCCCGCAGCTTATCGTCCCGTACCTGAAACCGGGCCAGGAGGTCCTGCTGGACGACGGGAAGCTTCTCCTCTCTGTCACCGGGCCTGCCTCCGGCGCGCTCTCCGGCTCCGGCGCCGTCCGCGCGCGGGTGCTCCGCGGCGGCGTGCTCAGCGAAAGGAAGAGCATCGCCCTGCCCGGCGCGCACATTTACCCCCCGACCCTCACCGAAACGGATCTCCTGAACCTCCTGATCGCGAAGAACTACGGCGTGACCGCGGTCATGCAGCCGTTCGTCCGGAACCGGAAGGACCTTGAGACCGTCCGGGGCGTGCTGGACGGCGCGGACGAAAAGCACATCCGCCTCTTCGCGAAGATCGAGAACACCGACGGGGCCGCAAAGCTGGAGGAGCTTCTCCCCGCGGCGGATGAGATCGTGATCGCTCGCGGCGACCTCGGGAACGCCGTCCCGCTCTGGGAGCTTCCCGGCGTCCAGAAGGATATCGCCGCCAGATGCCGCGCCGCCGGAAAGCCCTTCATGGTCGTCACGCAGATGCTTGCTTCCATGGAGGAAAATCCCGTCCCGACCCGCGCGGAGGTGAGCGACATCTTCAACGCTGTCCTCGACGGCGCGGCCTCCGTGATGGTGACCGGGGAGACCGCTGTGGGCAGGTACCCGGCGGAGGTGATCCGGTACCTTGTGAACACCGTGCGGGCGGCGGAGCGCTTCGCCGCGTCCCCGCGGAGGTAAAAACACTCTTCCGAAAATCGTAACGTTCTGGTCATCCGGCGGTCACATTTCCTTCACATGGATCCCTTATAATGGCAGTAAACGGAGCGGAAACGCCGGCCGGAGGAACGGCCCGCGTTTCCTCCCCTGATTCACCGGAGGCACAGATGACTGGATCAAATCTTGGAAAAAGCTTAAAACGGACCCTCCGCGGCGCGGCAGGGATCCTTCTTGCGGGGGCGCTTGCATCGTCCGCGCTGACAGGCTGCGGCGGAGGCACGGAGCAGGCGGCAAACGAACAGGCTGCCTCTGAACAGTCCGCGAAACAGGAACGCATCGTCGAGCGGATCATGGACTACGTGGACGTCATGGGGAAGCACCACCAGATGGAGGTCCTCTCCGACATCCCGAAAAACGACTACCTGCGCGGCGGCTTCCTGTTCGACGGGCAGCACGTGAGATACGCGGACGCTGCGAAATATACCACGCGGCGCGGGGTCGACGTGTCCCGCTACCAGGGCGATATCGACTGGGAAGCCGTGAAGGCCGCTGGCTATGATTTCGCCTTCCTGCGCATCGGCTACCGGGGCTACGGACAGTCCGCGACCCTGAACGAGGACCCGATGTTCGAGGCAAACTACAAAGGGGCGCGGGACGCGGGGCTGGACGTCGGCGTCTACTTCTTCGCGCAGGCGATCTACGCCGAGGAGGCCATCGAGGAGGCCGCGTTCGTCATGAAGATCCTCAACGGGCGGGAGCTCCAGCTGCCGGTCGTCTACGACCCTGAGTCCATCCCGGGCGCGCAGGCGCGTACCGACGGCGTCAGCGGGACCCAGTTCACGCTGAACACGCAGACGTTCTGCGAGGCCGTGCGGCAGGCCGGCTACGAGCCCGGCGTCTACTGCAACATGATCTGGCAGTCGGAAAAGCTGGACCTCGCGAAGTTCGGGGACGCGGATATCTGGCTCGCGGACTATGAGCCCCAGCCGCAGAGCCCCTACGCCTTCCGCTTCTGGCAGTATTCCGACACCGGCAAGGTCAACGGCATCAGCGGCAACGTGGACCTGAACGTGGAAATGATCCCTGTGAAATAAGCAGTCCCGCAGCGCACGTCGGTTATTCAACACTTTTGTGTTAAGTGTTTAGCCATGGGGACAGTCCCCATGGCCGAAGCCCGCGGCGGCGCCAGACCTGAGCACACAAAAACAGGATCCCTCAACGGGATCCTGTTTTTGTGTGCATTCTTTCCGCCGCTCAGCCGAGCGGGACCTTCGGGGTCCAGAAGTGCTGGTTGTAAATGTCGGTGAAGCGGTAGAGCGCCATCACGTTGGCGTTTGAGTGGTCCGCGTCCAGATAGGTGTTGCTGATCTCCATGTTCCCGGTGACGGTCATCTGTTCGCCGAGCTTGTAGGAGTCCTGGAACTCGCCGTCGTAGCTGTAGAAGTCGCACAGGAAGTCGAGCTTGTCGCCCTCCTCAAGCTCGATCAGGCCGCGCGCCACTGTCTCGTCCGTCTCGGCCAGCTCATCGTAGACCGGCCGCGCGCCCGCGATATAGCCGTGGGGCGTCTCGTTGTTGAAGATCAGGATCAGCTGGACCTTATCGCCGTTCAGGAGCGCCGGGACGTAGCCCTCGATCGAATACTCGTCGCCGTTCTCGGTGGTGTCGGTGTGGTAGTAGGCGACCGGCTGGCCGTTGATGGAAAGCCAGGTCCCGTCGACGTCCGCGAACATCTCGCCGTTCTCGCCGAACTCGTAGACATTGTCGAGGCCGAGGTCCACATAGCCCTCGCCGTCGTCGTAGAACATGTTGAGGTCAAGACCGTTCACCATGCCCCACTGCTCTTCCGTCAGCGTGACCGCGGGCTTTCCGCTGTCCGTATTCCAGACGAGCGCCGAAGCGTCGAACTGGTTCCCTGCGACGTACTCAGCCATATCCTCCACCGGCATGGACCGGCCGAAGAAATCCGAGTTGGAAGCGTCCAGGCCGCTGATGCCGGACACGCCGCCTCCGCCCAGGAACATGCCGAGGAGCTCCGCAAGCTGCTCGGCGCTGGAGCCGGAGCCGCCGTAGTACGAGCCGCCGGACGAGGAGCTTCCGCCGGACGAAGAACCGCCGTAGGAAGAGCTGCCGTACGGGGACCCCCCGAACAGCGAGCCGTACGGGGACGATGTCCCTCCTGTCGACGCCTGTCCGGAGACCTGGATGTTCGCGAAATCCTTGATGCAGTCAGAGTAGGCGTCGTCCAGGCCGATCGCGTCGTAGGTCTTGATCGCCGTGGAAAGGCTGGACGTCCTGCGCCACGGGAAGTAGACGGACAGCCCGTAGGCGTTGGTCATATTGGAGGACGTCCGGTTGTACTTCACCGAGCTCAGAAGCGTGTCGGCAAGTGCCCCGCCTTCCTGCGTTCCCATGTTCTTCGCAAAGTGGATAAGGTCGATCTGGTCGATCTTCGTGGACTGCGCGAATTCGCGCGTGTTGTTTCTCGCGGTGGAAACGGCCTTGTACTCGTCGTTCCGGATCATCTCCTGCGTGCCCTTGGAGAACGCGACGAAATCATCGCTCAGCGTCTCCCCGAGCTCCGCAAGGTCAACGAGCGACAGCGTGGTCTGCTGTCCGCGGCACTGCTGCCCGCACGCCGCGACGAAATCGTCGATGATCTGCTTTCCGATATCGAGCGTGTCCATGGAGGTGTTCCTGGACAGCGCGTTCAGCCAGTTCGTGTAGTACCAGCCGATGCCGGGCTCCGTCTCCTCGGAGGCGATCATGTAGTCGGCGTACTTCGAAAGCATCAGGGCATTCTCCACCGTCGCCATGAGGCACGCGTCGAAGCCGATGAAGTCATATTTGATGCCGGCGTCCTTCAGCGCGGTGTTGATGCCGGCAAGCGACATGGAACCGCTGCGGGCATTCTTCTCGTCGTAGCCGTAGCCCGAGACGGAGCCGCCGCCGTGGTCCCAGAAGATCAGCATGTTCCGGTCCGCCGGATAGTTCTTCGATGCCCATTTGATGAAGCCGGACAGCGTGGACGGATCAGTCATCACCCTCGCGCTGTCCTGCGCTAAGCGCTTCAGCCCGCCGTCCGCGACCTGGTAGATCTCGTTCTTTGAGGTCGAGATGACGTTGTTCTGCCACCTCTTGCAGCCGCCCGTGTAGATGATCAGGTTCACATTGTCCGCGATCGATGCCTTGGTCATCTCCTGCAGGTCGCGGGTCGCCATGGCGCTCCTTGATTCAAGGTCCGTGCCGCACATGTAGATCATGATCGTGACCGTGTCCCTGCCGTTCCCCTTCAGCTTCGTGTATTTCGCGCGCGCCTCCGGAGCCACCTCGCGGTTCAGCGTCCCGGTGTTGTTGAGGGCGCCCAGGCTTCCCGCGCCGGCGCTGCCCCAGCCCGTGGAGGAGCTTCCGCTGTTCTGGAAGATGTCGTACAGACTTCCGTATCCCGAATAGCTGCCGGAACCGGAGCTGCCGCTTCCTGAGCTGCTCTGGGAGCTTCCCTGGGAGCCTCCCCCGAGCAGCGCGTCAAGAGACCCGCTGCCGCTTCCCTGATTGGACGATGCTGCCGGTGCCGCTGTAGGCGCCTGGGTCTGGTATGCCGTCTCGTAGGACGTGCTCTGCCCCCCGCCGCCGCCGAACAGCCCGCCGAGGCTCCCGCCCCCGCCGAGCAGCGCGATAAGAAGCACAAGGAGCAGCGGCATCCTCCCGCCGCCCGAGCTCCGCTTGCCGCCACCGCCGCCGGAGCTTCCTCCGAACGCGGAGCCGCTTCCTACAGGTCCTGAACCGGTCCCCTCGCGGCGGTGTACGCCTGCCCCGGTGCCGGTCACATTCTTTTCCCTGCCTCTTGGTCTGTTGTCTGGCATAATTCTCTCCTTTTTAAGCCGCAGACTCCTTCCGTGCCCGGCCGGCCAGTCTTCAGCCCGCGGTCCTTTTCCAAATGCTCCTGCCTGAGGGTCTCCCCGTTCCGGGATACCATCAAGCCGCCTCATTCATTGTAAAAGATATTTCTGAAGATTACCATATCTCCGCGGAAAAAAGAGGTCCGCCGTCCCGGCCTCCTCCCCCCGAAAAAGAAAGCTGCCGCCCGGGGCTCCCCCTCTCCAAAAAAAAAGCTGCCGCCCGGGGCCTTCCTCCCCTCCCGTAACGGGAAGGAGGAAAATGCGCCCGGACAGCAGCCCGAATGATCGTACCTGCAGATCTGTGCCGCAAAGGCCTGCCCTCAGCAGCCTTCACGCCGGACCTGCGTTTTTTATTCCTTCACGGTTTCCGCGCCGGCCCTGCGGTTTTTACTCCTTCGCGGCTTCCGCGCCGGCCCTGCGGCTCTTGTCCGCGAAATGCATAAGGAACATGACCACGAGCATGAAGACGATGCCGATGATCAGCGAGATCACGGCGTTCTTAACGAAGCCCGCGACGATGTAGGTCACGAAGGAGATGGCCGCCGCGGTGATCGCGTACGGCATCTGCGTGGAAACATGCGCGATGTGGTCGCACTGCGCGCCCGCGGAGCTCATGATCGTCGTATCGGAAATGGGCGAGCAGTGGTCGCCGCAGACCGCGCCTGCCATGCAGGCGGAAACGCAGATGATCGCCAGCGGGTTTCCGCTCTCAAGCGGGAACACCTTCAGGGTGATCGGGATCAGGATACCGAAGGTTCCCCAGGAGGTACCTGTCGCGAAAGCGAGGAAGCAGGCGATAACGAAGATGATCGCCGGAAGGAAGCTTAAGAACGCGCCCGCGCTGTTCTCGACGACGCCCGCGACATACTCCGCGGCGCCGAGGGAATCTGTCATGCCCTTCAGGGTCCAGGCAAGGCAGAGGATCGTGATCGCCGGGACCATGGCCTTGAAGCCCTCGGTGATGCAGCTCATGCAGCCGTGGAAATTCAGCACCCCGCGGACCACATAGAAAACGATCGTGATGAACAACGCGACGAAGGAGCCGAGCACCAGGCCGACGGAAGCGTCGCTGTCCGCGAAGGACTCGACGAAGGAAGCGCCGGTGAAGAATCCGCCGGTGTAGATCATGCCGATGACGCAGCTGATGATCAGGATCACGATCGGGAACACGAGGTCCATGACCGCGCCCTTGCCTTCGACCTTGTCAAAGTTCTCGGAGACCGGCGCCGGGACGGTGAAGATATCTCCCTTTCTCGCATTCTCCTCATGGAGCGCCATGGGGCCGTAGTCCAGACGGAGGACCGTGATGGTGACCATCATGACGATCGT
>CACXDR010000137.1 GCA_902766415.1 uncultured Lachnospiraceae bacterium | reverse complement strand
GGACCAGCTCAGGCTGGATGTCGCGGATGACCGAGCCCTGTGAGTTCAGGATCTGCTTCACGACGTGCGGCTGGTAGTAGGACCCGCCGTTGATCGCGGAGGCAAATGCCGCCGCCTGCTGGACCATGGTCACGTTGAAGTTCTGGCCGAAGGAGTTCGTCGCGAGGTCCGAGGAGGCCATGTCATCAGGCGTGTGGATGAGCGTGGACGTGTCGGCCTCGCCCGGAAGGTCGACCCCCGTCTTCGCGCCGAAGCCGAACAGGCGCTGGACCTTGCAGAAATTGTCCTTGCCGACCGCCGCGGCGATGCGCATCATGGCCACGTTGCAGGACTGCATGATGCTCTCTGTGACGTTCAGGTACCCGTGGCCGGAGCGCTTCGCGCAGTGGATCTGCCAGCCGCCCACCTCGAGGACGCCCTCGCAGTTGTAGCTCTCGCTCCCGTTGATGGCGCCGTTCTCAAGTCCCGCCGCTACCGTGAAGATCTTCGCCGTGGAGCCGGGCTCGTAGGTATCGCTGATGCAGAAGTTCCTCCAGAGCGTGTTCCACGCCTCGATCTTCGCCTCGTCGTCCATGGCGGCCTGCTCCTCCGGGGAGTAGTAGGCGTCGATGTTCCGGGGATTGTTGAGGTCGAACTTGTGGTTCGTCGCCATGCCCAGGATCTCTCCCGTCTTCGGGTCCATGACGATGCAGGCGGTCGTGTTGCCGCCCATCTCCGCCTCGAACTGGGCAATGTACTTCTCGATGGTGCTCTGGACCTTTACGTCGATCGTGGAGACGATCGTGTTCCCGTCCACCGCGGGCTTGATGACGCGTTCCAGGTTCGACTCGTCGTTAAGGTACCCGTACTCCCTTCCGGAGATGCCGATGAGGGAGCTGTTGTAGTACTGCTCGATCCCGCCGGAGCCCTCCGCGCCCTCGCTGAGGGAGAAGCCGATGACGTTGCAGGCCAGGTCGCCGTAGGGATAGGTCCGGAGGTAGGAATCCTCGAACCAGATGCCGTAGACGCGGTGCGGGTCGTTCTGCGCGCGGTACGCCTTGTTGATCTCGTCCCTGCGCGTTTCGAACGCTTCCTTCTGCTCATGGGAAAGCTGGCGGGCGTAGCGCACATAATGGGACTCCGAACGGTCCGCGATGACCTTCCTCAGGTCATCCGTGCTGTAGCCGAAGACCTCCGCGAGAAGGTCCACCGTGGGATCCAGGTAGTCCTCCTGCTCCGCGTTGATCTGGAACGGGTCGATGATCAGGTTGTAGACCTTGTTCGTGGTCGCGAGATAGGTCCCGTTCCGGTCCACGATATCGCCCCTGCGGTAGGGAATGTCGCGGGAATCGTAGCGCTGCTGCGACAGAACCTTCTGGTTGTAGGCCTCGTTGTTTTCGTGCTGGATGCTCCAGAGACGCCAGATTAAAGCAAACAAAGCCAGCATGATCACCACGAAGGTGACTGCCAGCTTTTCTGTCATATGTCTTGAGAGTCCTGTCTGGGAGGCCCTGTTTTTCGAACCGTCCTCAGTTTTCTCCCGGGATGTCTTCATACTGCCTTACATACTCGCTTTCCGTTTTTTTATACCGTATGACCTGGCTCCGGTCCGCGTAGACCATGCCGAGCTCCGTCGTCGCGATCTCATAGATATGGTCAAGGTCGATGTCGGTATTGATCGCAGTCTGCAGGGCGTCGTTCTCGCTCTTCATGGATTCGAGCTGCTTTTCCTTCGTCTCGATCGTGCGCATGCTTGCGGCGATGGAGGACTGGACGCGGATATAGCTGCAGCAGATGAAAAGCGTGAGGATCGTCGCCACGGTGAGCAGCATAAGATAGGGAAGGTCCATGCGGAGCGCCTTCTCCTGCCTGCGGCGGACGGCACGCTCGTAACGGCGCGCTTCCAGCCTCTTCCGGCGGCGCTCTTCTGCTTCCCGGTTCTGTTCAAGCTGCCTTGCCGCGTTCCCGTAGGTGTATGCCTGCGAATAACGGACCGCCGTACGCGTTCCTCTGACTGCGCTGCTCATATACTGGATCCCCCCTGTGCGGGCCG
>CACXDR010000136.1 GCA_902766415.1 uncultured Lachnospiraceae bacterium | reverse complement strand
CGGCGTCACCTCGAAGGTGGAGTTCTCAAGCGCGTAGGTAAGGACCTGGTTCTGCTCCATCGTCTGCCTGCTGCGCTCCTGCTGCTCCGTCAGCTGGTCCAGGATCACCTTCCGGTACTCTTCGACCGTCTTCTGCCCGCCGTGCGTATAGTCTTCCACCCACGCATCGTTCAGCTCCGCATCGGTCTTTTCCTTGACCGCGTTGACCGTCACCTCAAAGACGACCGCCTGGCCCGCGAGGTCCTCGGCGTGGTACTGCTCCGGGAATGTAAGATTAAGATCCAGCTTGTCGCCCTTCTTCGCGCCGACGAGTCCGTCCTCGAAGCCGTCGATAAAGGAGTGGCTGCCGAGCTCAAGGTCGTAGCCCAGCGCGTTCCCGCCCTCAAACTCTACGCCGTCCTTTTTCCCGACATAGTCGATGTTGACGGTGTCGCCAAGCTCTGCGGCACGGTCCACCTCATTGTAGACCGGGGTGGAGTCCACCAGCGCGTCGATATAGCTTGAGACGTCCTCATCCGTGACATTGATCTCCGTCACCTCAAGCGGGATACCGATGTATTCGCAGAGTTCGACCGTTCCGTAGCTTTCAGGCTTTTCCACCTCGGGCTCCGCCGCGGTGGTCTCCTCAGCGGAAGTCTCCGCCGCTGTAGTCTCTGCCGCAGTGGTCTCCGCCGGCTTCTGCCCGCAGGAGGCCAGCGCAGCCGCAAGCGCAGCCGCGCCCGCGATCAGAATCAATTTCGTCTTTCTCATATCTGCTCCTTTTTAAAAATAATATCATCAGGATCCGGCACCCGGGAAAAACGGGTAAATGCTTTCCTGTATGCGTTTACTCACTTCCCGGGTACTGGTCAATTACGCGTTGTAGAATGCCTTGAAGGCGAGGTAGGTGTTGTAAAGGTCCAGCTTGCTCGTGATCTCGAAGGGCGAGTGCATGGACAGCACCGGAACGCCGAGATCCACGACGTCGATGTTCATCATGGCCACGAACTGGGCGATGGTCCCGCCGCCGCCGGCATCCACCGCGCCAAGCTCCCCGATCTGCCAGTAGACTTCATTCCTGTCCATGATATCGATCACCTGGGACATAAACTCCGCGCTCGCGTCGGAGCTTCCTGATTTGCCGCGGGCGCCCGTATATTTCGTGAGGACCACGCCGTGGTTCAGGTAGCTTGCGTTCTTCGGCTCGAACACGTCGCTGAAGGTCGGATCGTAGGCCGCGTTCACGTCCGCGGAAAGGCAGGCGGAATTCGCGAGGACCTCCTTCACGTCCGCGCCCTGGTTCTCCGCGAGGTACGCGATATAGTCGTGCACGTAGTTCGAGTGGAGACCGGTGTTCCCGACAGAACCGATCTCCTCCTTGTCTGTGAGGACCGTCACCGTCGTGTACTCCGGGTCCACGGTCACAAGCTGTGCCGCCAGCGCGGGGTACGCGCAGACACGGTCATCCTGCCCGTAGGCGCCGACCAGGGAACGGTCGAAGCCGATATCGCGCGGCTTGTCCGCAGGGACCATCTCGATCTCGGCGCGCGCGAAATCACGCTCGGTGATCCCGTACTTTTCGTTCAGAAGCCTTAAGACCTCCAGGCGGAAGGGCTCCTTCACCTCGTCCTCCGTGTAGGGGACGGACCCGATGATGATGTTCAGCTCCTCGCCCTTCAGCCCCTCGGAAAGCGGGCGCTTCGACTGCTGCGCCGCCAGGTGCGGGAGCAGGTCGGAGATGCAGAAGACCGGGTCACCCTCCTCCTCGCCGACGCGGAAATTCACGACGGAAAGGTCCTTCTTTATGACGACGCCGTGCATGGCCAGCGGGATGGTGCCCCACTGGTACTTGCGGATCCCGCCGTAGTAGTGCGTCTTGAAATAGGCAAGCTCGCTCTTCTCGTAGACCGGGTTCGGCTTCAGGTCCAGGCGCGGGGAATCGATGTGTGCGCCGTTGATGCGCACGCCTTCCCGGATATCCCGCTTTCCGAAGACGGTCGCGAGGATCGCCTTCCCGCGGTTCACGTCGTAGACCTTGTCCCCTGCCTTGTAGGTCTTCTCCGGATCGAAGCGCTCGTATCCGGCGCTGACCAGGGCCGCCTCCGCGTAGTTCACGCACTCGCGTTCCGTCTTGCACGCGGTGAGGAACGCCTTGTAGCCCTCCGCGAACTCCTGCGCCTTTTCGATCTGCTCCGGCGCCTCCTTCGCGATGTTCGGGCAGCTCCAGAAAAGCTCCTTTTCAAGCTTTTTGCCTTTTGACAGCTTTTTTTCAGCCATAGTCCTTCCTTTCTTCCCTGAACGCCAAGAAAAACCGACAGCTGGCCACTGACGGTTTTTCTCATCTTGCTCTCTTAAACTGACAGGCAGCCCCGCACGCGGGATACTGTCCAATTACAGCTTGATGCCCTTCAGGAGATCGCCGAGATTCGTGGTCGCGCGGGTCTTCTCCTCATACTTGAAGCCGCCGGTCTCCTCGAGATAGCTCTGCTCTCTCTCTTTGTCTCTGTCTCTGCGCGGGGTGAAGCCCTCCTCCGGCTCTTCCAGGGCGCGGATGGAAAGGGAGATCTTGCCGTCGCCGACCTTGATGACCTTGACCTTGACATCCTGGCCTTCCTTCAGGACATCTGCCGGAGTCTTGACTCTCTTCCTGGAGATCTGGGAAACATGCAGAAGCCCGGTAGCGCCGCCGCCGAGGTTGATGAACGCGCCGTAGTCCTTCAGGGTCTCGACCTTGCCGTCCATGACATCGCCCACCTTGATCTGGGCAAGTCTCTCTGCCTTTTCCTTCTCCTTCTCAGCCTGCTCGATCGCGCGATGGCTCATGACAAGGCGCTTCTTCTCCGGATCAGCGGTGATGACAACGACCTTGATGTGCTTGCCTGCGAAGTCCTCAAGCTTCTCAACATAGCTCGTGGACAGCTGGCTTGCCGGGATGAAACCGCGGACATCGTCCAGGTATGCGATGCAGCCGCCCTTGACAGCCTCGATGATCTTGACCTCGACTTCTTCCTTGCTTTCGATCATTTCAGCGAAACGACCCCACTTGCCGAGATCCTCGTTATCAACCTTTTTTGCTGTCTTGAACGAATCGTTAATTTCCTGCTCGTAATCCTTCATGCTTTCTTCAGCCATGATCAATTCCTCCCCAACTAGCCGTTTTCCGGCGATATTGCATCGATTATAACATATTTCCGACGGTTTGCAAACAAGAGCTCTCAGAACTGCCAAAAAAAATCAGAATGCCTGCCGGAAACAAAGGGGAAGTGCCCTTTTCCCCCGCGCGGAACAGCGTTCAGGCCCTGCGCGGCGTGCCTTGTGACGCCCAAAAGATTAGGTCGTTCTAACCGACATTACCCTTGACTAACCACGTTCCGGGCTCCTATTATAATAATAACAGTTCCTATTATCTAAGGAGGCGCGGATGAGAGAACTGAAATACAGCCGGCAGAGAGAGGCCATTCTCGAAACCCTGAAAATGCGCCATGACCATCCGACCGCGGACGCCCTGTATCACGCTCTGCGCGAGGATTTCCCCCATATCAGCCTGGGAACGGTATACAGAAACCTGAATCTTCTGGCAGACATGGGGATCATCTCCAGGATCCGCTGCGAAGAGGGCATGGAGCACTACGACAGCGACACCCATGAGCACTACCACTTCGTCTGCAGGAAATGCGGGAAGCTTGAGGACCTGCCCATGCAGCCGATCGCGGACTTAGACCTTCTCGCCGCATCGGACGGGCTGCGCCTCGTGGAATCGCACTCACTGATCTTCTACGGACAGTGCGCATCCTGCAGGACCGAATGACCGGGGGAGCGGCGGAAGGCCGCCCTTAGCCGGAGGAAACACGCCAGGCAATTGTTTTTTAAGGAAACATTTCATATAAAGCATTT